>DASTMV010000049.1:0-8754 GCA_035713885.1 Candidatus Udaeobacter sp.
ACTGCGGAGTTCGTGTGATAATTGTGCCAGGAACTGGTCTTTGGCAGCGTTTGCGGCTATAAGTTCCTGGCGCAATGTGACGTCCCGCGTCTTATCTTCCACCAGGTAAAGCACACCCTGCACTGTTTCGCGCGCGCCTTGCAATCGGAGCAGATTTATATCCAGAAAGTGCGTAACGCCTGATTTGTCTTTCAACGGGCGCTCAGTCAATTGAAACGGGGTTCCAAAGTTAAGCACCCGCTCGACCGCGTCGGGTGGCGCGATCTTTACCTCATCGCAAGTAACCTCGGTAATGTCGCGCCCTTCTGGCACCCCTCCAAAGCGTTGCGCCATCCGGGCAAACGCATCGTTAGCGTGAAGAAACCGGCGGGAAATTGGATCGACCAGAGCGATCCCGCCGGGCATGTTCGCCAGCATCTTCTCATTGAATACAACCTCCCGTTCCAAGCGCTGCTTGGATTCCAGTTGACGTTGATAAAACCGGCTACCCAGCCATGCGAATATTGCCGTCAGCCCAATTAGCCAGGCTGCAAGTACTGTCATTCGCCCCAAAAGATCGTGAACGGGTTTATAGGCGAGAGCTCGGGGCTGCTCAACCACTGCCACCCAACCAGTCGATTCAATCGGACTGAAGGAATAAAGATAGCCATGGCGTTCGAAATGCCCGGTCTGGCTATGTTTGATCTCTTTGAGCAGATCGCTGTTCGTCGCGGCTGAACCTGTTGCGGGATTGGGTTTAAAATCGCTCGCGAACAGCGCCGCGCCGTTTTGATCTAGCACCTCGAAAAGAAGCCGATCGGAAAATTCAATAGTGGAGAGACGTCGGCCAATTCGCTCCACAAGGACGGCGGCTCCGACATAACCAAGAATGCTGCCATCCGGCCTTCGCACTGCACCGACGATGTCAGTAATGGGCCGGTTGTCCGACAATCGGGGGTGTACGGCTGAGACAAAAACTCCCGTGGGCACCTCAGCCATTTGATCGCGCCAGTGCAGAGACCCAAAGTCCTTGCCAACTAACTCTGGAGCCGTTGGAACCGCCGCAATCAGAGTCCCATCTGCTGCGGTGACAAACATTCCATCGATCTGCGGATGTGAGTAAAAAGTTGAATTGACCCATTGCTGAGCCTGTTCCGGATTAGCCTCGGTCAGAATTCGTGCCGTGTCCGGCAGCGTTTGATAGTATTCAACAACACTTGTGGTGCGACTAAGGTCATGCCCGACAAGGTGGCTGACCAATTGGATCAGCGTTTGCCGGTCGCGCAAGATTCGCGATTCGAGTGTGTCCTGCAGGATAGTGTAAGAAACGATCAGCGTCAGAACAGACGGTATCCATCCTGCCAGAAGGATCGGAATAACAATTTTGGAGCGCTCGAAACGGTCACGCCTTCGCTTCATCAAACCCTCCCAATTAAGCTGCCGTGTTTAGCGAGAATTGGTTTCAATCACCGTTAACCCGCTGCCACTATGAGGCAAGGGGAATTCGGCAGAGGCTCGGCGTTATTTGAGATGCACAACGGACCTAATGGGGCAGAGATACCAAACCGGTTGATATTCGAATGACGAACCGATAAGACACTGCTGTCGATCGAGACAAGTGACTTCGGTTTACAACGCCAACCCTAAGATTTTTGGATTGACGCAAGCGCTGAAAATTGCATCATGTCCGCCTTACTGCTTCAACCATTTCCAGCAATAGCAATCTCCATGCAGGAAAGCGTCGCACATATTATCTGGTCGGTGTGCTATCTGAGTGTCCTCCTTGGGCTTTCTGCCTATGGGGTCCACCGCTATTTTATCATTTATTTGTACCTGAAGAACCGGAAACGGCCACCTGTACCGGTAGGAGATTTCGAGAAACTGCCAAAAGTGACGGTGCAGTTGCCAATTTTCAATGAGGTGTATGTGGCCGAACGGTTGCTCCGTTCGGTAAGCGAACTCGATTACCCGCAGCAACTTCTGCAAATCCAGGTATTGGACGACTCAACTGACGAGACTCGCGAAATCACAGCCGCATGTGCGGAGGAACTGCGTCAGCGTGGCTTTAATGTACAGCGTATTCATCGAACGGATCGGACCGGCTTCAAGGCTGGCGCGCTGTCGGTTGGACTCGCTGCCGCCGAAGGCGAATTTGTCTGCATCCTCGATGCCGATTTTGTTCCAGAAAAAGATCTGCTTAAACGGACGATCCATTTCTTCACCGACCCCAATGTGGGAATGATCCAGACACGGTGGGGACACTTAAACCGTGGCTATTCGATACTCACACGAATGCAGGCGATCTTTTTGGATGGACATCTTCTGCTTGAACAGACCGCACGGAGTCGTAGTGGCCGTTTTTTCAATTTCAACGGAACAGCGGGTTTGTGGCGGCGTTCGTGCATAGAGCAGAGCGGAGGCTGGCAGTACGATACATTGTGCGAAGACCTCGATCTGAGTTATCGCGCTCAGCTTGCAGGTTGGAAATTCATTTATCTTTCCGACGTCGTAACACCGGCGGAGTTGCCGGTAGACATGAATGGCTTCAAGTCTCAGCAGCACCGCTGGACGAAGGGTTCCGTGCAAACATGTAAGAAATTATTGCCAAGCATCTGGCGCAGCCGCCTGCCTCTTTCAATCAAGCTTGAGGCGACCGGACATTTAATGTCCAACTTCGCCTACCTGCTGCTGGCAATGCTTTGCATTCTACTGTATCCGTCAACCGGTGGTCCTCCAGTCGGTTGGATTCGTACGGTGCTCGTGGATATTCCTATTTTTCTGGCAGCGTCCGCTTCCGTTGGTGTGTTTTACATTTGCGCCCAGCGCGAACTGCATCCCGGGACTTGGATCAAAGAGATCCTGTTTCTGCCGTGCCTGCTCGCATTGGGGGTTGGTCTGTCACTCAACAACGCACGCGCAGTTCTGGAAGCGCTTTTCAACCACAAATCGGATTTCACACGGACCCCAAAATACGGAATCGAACGCAAATCTCAGCCGTGGCGGAGCTGTAAGTACCGTCCGTTGAAATCAGCGCTTCCGCTGATTGAACTCGCCTTTGCGGTTTATTTCAGCTATTTCGTCGTTTACGCTATCGTGCACAGACAATTTTTCTCAGTCCCATTTCTGCTGATGTTTCAGGGCGGTTTTCTTTACGTCTGCCTCTCTTCTCTGGTAAGTGGCTGGTTCAAAGTCAACGCTGGAAGTTCGCGCGAGAGTACTGCAATTCCCGCGTGACAACTCAGAATTGTCGAGTACAAGGTTTGGCCATGTTCCGGGCGATGGCAGTTATCGTTAGTGTGATTTCGATTGCATCGGCGTATGCGATCGCGCCATTGGATACTTCGAACGAACTAATCATCAGCGTGCGCGATCAAAAGCTGGTCTTTTTGCGCAATGGCGAGCGAGTGGCGAGCTATCCAGTATCCACGTCAATGTTCGGCGTGGGAGACGCTTGGGGACGAATGACCACGCCTCTGGGGTATCTCGCAATCGAGAAAAAGATTGGCGACAATGCGCCAGTCGGCGCTGTGTTCCATAACCGACGCTTAACAGGTGAAGTTTTGCAGCCCGATACTCCGGGACGCGACCCGATCACTACGCGGATCATTTGGTTGCGAGGATTGGAAGGGCAAAACGCGCATGCCTTTCAGCGTTGCATTTACATTCACGGCACGCCGCAAGAAAAAATGATTGGTCGACCTGCTAGTTATGGCTGCATCAGGATGAAATCGAAAGATGTTGCCGAACTTTATAAACAGGTGCCACTTGGTGCTCTAGTGCAGATTATTCCTGATCGTTTGCCCAAACTGGAAAAGACCAAGCCGCGTCAGGAGACAAGCGGCGGTGTCGTGGCGGCAAATCTGACTCCGCGGCCGCCACTGCAAACGCCAATGCAAACAAGGGCCGCCACTCAAGCGACACCACCTTCGGGTTCACTCAGCGTAGACCAAATGCGGACGGCAGGAGAGGTCGCCGGGGCCCGGCAGAAGGCGAGGCTGGCATCGAATAAACCCTTTTGGCACCGACTGTTTTAATCGGCAATGGCTAACGCTACATCAGCTGCGAAACGCGACCGACAGGCAGCGACCCGAGCGCTTCATAACAAAAGTGTGAAGACCCACCTGCGAAGATTGCAGAAGCAAATACGCTCGGCGCCGCCGCCGGATGCAATCCAGATTCGTTCTGTGATTTCAGCAATCGATAAGGCAGCCAAACGTGGAATTATTCATCGTAACACCGCAAATCGTCGAAAGGCACGCCTAAACAAAGCGCTTAGCCTGGCGAAGTAGTCGTGATCCTAGGCGATTGATAGAGCCGAAGGGTCCAGCGAATTTAAGGTCAGAAGCGCTGTTGGATCTCGACTTCGCTTGGAATGAGCGAATGCATCTTCCCGTTGCATATCTTACCGGCCTGATGGATTCTGTGGAATGATTCCCGCACTCTTACTTATTCTTGCGGTTGTCGTTTATCGGGTAACAACAGGATTGCTGATTCACTCCGGGGCGGGTTGGCTTTCCAACTTCGCACCACTCGCGGCTATTGCTCTGTGTAGCGCGGCCTATTTCCCAAAGAGATACAAATTTTCGGTGCCGCTGCTGATGCTGTTCATTTCCGACGCGATCATTAATTTTCGGTACGGCGCGCCGATGCTCGACCCGCAGATTCTCGTCCGGTATGCAGCGCTTGCGCTTGTCGGGTTTATCGGAGTTCTCTTCCAAAATCGAGCGTCGCTCAAGACGCTTCTGCCGGCGTCTGTTGTCGGATCCACGGCCTTCTACCTGATCACGAATATGTTTTCATGGTTGAGCGATCCCGGTTACGCGAAAAATTTCGAGGGACTGATACAATCTCTGACCGTTGGATTGCCTCAATATAGCGCAACGCCAACCTGGATGTTCTTCCGCAATTCACTCATCAGTGATGTTGTTTTTACATGTCTGTTTGTGGTTTGCATGAGCGCGGGGCGCAGCTTGGGAAGATCCCGTGGACGCGCGGCGCGACTCGCTCCTGTTACTGCTGGATGATGCAATATGCAGCCGGTGGAGCAGCGCGACGAAGTCGAGATGCTCTCGCTGATGCTGCTGATACGGCGGTTCGAGGAACGCGCCAGCCAGCAGTACCAAGCGCAGAAGATTGGCGGATTCTGTCATCTTTACATTGGTCAGGAAGCCGTGGTTACCGGCGCAATCGCAGCGGTGCGTCCTGATGATTACGTTATCACTGCTTACCGCGATCACGGGCATGCCCTTGCCCGCGGTACAAGCGCAAATGCATGCATGGCTGAACTCTTCGGCAAGGAGACTGGTTGCTCACGTGGACTCGGCGGATCGATGCATTTTTTCGACAAGCGGCACTATATGTATGGAGGGCACGCCATCGTCGCCGCTCACGTCCCACTGGCAGTGGGCTTGGCGTTCGCCATCAAATACCGCGGCGAGGATCGCGTCACGCTCTGCTTCTTTGGAGATGGCGCTATCAATCAAGGCTCGTTTCACGAAGCTCTGAATCTCGCAGCGTTGTATCGGCTGCCGATCATTTTCATTTGTGAAAACAACCTTTTTGCCATGGGCACGTCGGTAAAGCGATCGACGTCGCTTAAGCAGATCGTTGATCGCGCCGAGGGTTACGACATTCCGGGCGAAATCGTTGATGGGATGAATTTTCGCGAAGTGCGCGACAAAGTTGCTGAGGTTGCCGATTCGATCCGCAAAGAATCGCATCCAGCCTTCCTAGAAGTGCGCACGTATCGCTACAGGGGCCACTCCATGTCAGATCCTGCGAGTTACAGGACCAAAGAGGAACTGGAAAAATATCGGCTTGATGACCCAATCATACGTCTGCGCGCGCAGCTCACGCGTGAGGGAAAATTGAGCAATGAGCAATTTGATCAACTCGATAAGCGCGCAAAGGAAACAATCCTGGCTTCGGTGAAGTTTGCCGAAGAAAGTGACGAACTGCCGTCCGAAAAACTTTGCGACTACGTGTATTTCGACGGAGCGAACTCGTGAGAGAAATCACATATCGTCAGGCGTTGAACGAAGCGCTCGTTGAAGAGATGGAGCGCGATCCCAATGTTTTCCTCATGGGAGAGGAAGTCGCCGAATACCAGGGTGCGTACAAAGTGAGCGCAGGATTGCTCCAACGCTTTGGGCCCAAACGTGTCATCGACACCCCGATCAGCGAGAACGGATTCGCTGGGCTGGGGATCGGTGCGGCAATGGTTGGTCTGCGACCGATCATTGAATTCATGACGTTCAGTTTCTCGCTCGTGGCCTTCGATCAGGTCGTGAATAACGCGCCGAACATGTTCATGATGTCGGGTGGGCAGTTCAATATCCCAATTACGTTTCGGGGTCCGAACGGCCCGGCACATCAACTTGCGGCGACACATTCGCATGCCACAGAAAATTTTTACGCTAGTGTACCTGGCCTCAAAGTTTGCACGCCTGCCACGCCGCGGGATGCGAAAGGTCTGTTAAAAACTGCGGTGCGTGACGACAATCCCGTGCTGGTGCTGGAGGCGGAACTTCTTTATAGCTCGAAAGGAATGGTTGAGCCGCCTGATGAAGAGCTCTTGATCCCCTTGGGCAAAGCGGAAATCAAACGTGAAGGCAGCGATGTCACAATCGTTTCTTACGCGCAGACGGTTCCGCTGGCACTTAACATGGCGGCCCAACTCGAAGAGGAGGATATTTCCGCTGAGATTGTGGATCTGCGTTCCATCAAACCTCTCGATGAACAGATGATTTTCGGTTCAATCGCGAAAACGCACCGCGTCGTGATCGTCGAACAGGACCACCCATTCTGTGGAGTGGGCGCGGAGGTTTGCTATCGGATCCAAAAAAATATTTTCGATGAGCTTGATGCGCCGATCCTGCGCGTATCACAGGAAGACATTCCGATGCCGTACAATGAACAGTTGGAGCATACAGTTCTGCCTAACGCCGAAAAGCTTGTGGCAGCTGTGAAACAAGTCTGCTACGCGTAAAAGCATTACCCTCATTGCCGGTCTTCATTTCTCGCTATGCCTGAGATCCAAATGCCCAAACTAAGTGATACGATGACTGAGGGTACCCTTGTCGCGTGGAAAAAAAAGAAAGGCGATCAGGTTTCGGCCGGCGAAGTACTCGCTGAGATTGAGACTGACAAGGCGACGATGGAATGGGAGTCGCCGGAGGACGGGACGCTCTCTGAAATTTACGTCCCGGAAGGCGGCAAAGTGAACGTCGGTGATAAAATCGCGTTCATTGGGGGCGAAGGCGAGCAGGCGCCGAAACAAGAGAGTTCCCCAAAAACGGTAGAGCAAAAAGAAAAACCGCCTCAAACTGAAACCGAAAAACCTGCCCCAGCAAAAGCGCGACAAAAGGAGACCGCGCCGCCGCAGCAGGTAGACGTAGGGGCGCCTTTGTCACCCCGCCCGGCTGATGTGAAGCAACAAAAACCTCAGCCGAGCGAAGAAAAATGTGAAGAGGTCCGGGTGAAAGCGTCGCCTGTTGCTCGTCGGATTGCAGCCGAGGTTGGCATTGATGTTTCCAACGTGAAAGGCACAGGACCGGACGGCCGTGTCACCGAAACCGATGTTCGCGCCGCGGCAAAAATGCAAACCGAGGCGGCGGGCGTGTCGCCCGCTGAAAAGCAGCCGATACGGCTGCCACAACAGGCAGGCGAAAGTGCGCGTATTCAGCTTTCCGGAATGCGTAAAATCATCGCGCGACGGCTGGTCGAGAGCCTCGGGCCGGTGCCACATTTTTATCTTGCGATCGAAATCAATGCGAGCCCGCTGATAGAAGCGCGTGAGGAATTGAAATCTGCCGGCGAAGGCGCCGACGCAGCGAAGATCACGGTGAACGATTTCCTTTTGAAAGCGGCGGTGATGGCCGCGGCCAAAGTGCCCCGCGTAAATGCCTCGTTCGACGGGGATGCAATTGTGCAGTACGCCGATGTCGATCTCGGCGTCGCAGTGGCGATTGAAGATGGATTGCTGACGCCGGTGATTCGAGCAGCGCAAGACAAAACGCTTCGTGAGATTAGTGCCCTGGCGAAAGACCTGGCGCATCGCGCTCGTAATAAGCGGATGAAACCCGAGGAATTTCAGGGCGGCACATTCACGGTCTCAAATCTTGGCGGCATGGGGATAGACAGTTTTTCTGCTGTGATTAATCCGCCGCAGGGCTTTATTCTAGCTGTCGGTAAAATCATCAAGGTCCCGGTGATTGATGATCGCGATCAAATTGTTGTGGGCCATCGCATGTCGATCACGATGAGCTGCGACCATCGTGTCATCGACGGTGCCCTCGGTGCCGAGTACCTTAAAGAACTCCGGCATCTGGTGGAAAACCCGGCGCTTTTAATCGTTTGAATTATCGTGCAGCGACTTCCCAGATCATGAAGTCATCCAACGTGTCGCGCATTTTATCAGCGACAAACTCGATCACCGTTGCATCGTCGACAAATCCAAGCACCGGCGTTGCGTCTGGAATCAGATCGAATGGATCGATCAGGTAATTGAGAGCAGCGACGATCCATAGGAGTGCGTTTCCCGACGCTTTGTCATATTCGCCGCGATGATGAGCCCGAATCAATCGCAGCATGGTTTGTAGATAAGGCCAATATTGTTTAAAAGGCTCTCTTGGCACTGATGCCGCCTTTTGCGCTGCTTCGTTGAAGAGTTCTTCCAGAGTTTCAGAATCGTTGAGACACGCTTTCGCGTCGATTAGTGCTCTGGCAAACGCGTCGCTGCGAAGCGCAGGTTTGCGGTAAGGCATGCTTTGTTCG
>DASTMV010000050.1:0-52955 GCA_035713885.1 Candidatus Udaeobacter sp.
ACAGAGGTTGGCTTCCGGTTAGTTCGGCGGCGGTTCCTTTGGTACCGCCGACCAATCTGGCAATATCGTTGGCGGTCGCCTAAGTTCGGCTTGAAACACCCGGCCCGCCCAGTCGGCGAACGCTAATGGCGGATCATACGCGTTCATTCTTGATTCGATCTGTTTAGCTAATGCGTGGTGACATATTCACGGTGAACCGGACTTCGCCGTAGTAGAGAGTAGGCTTCTTTTTCATCGTGTGCGCCGATGTTGTACGCGATGCGGTCAGGGAGCTGCAATCAAAAATCCGCCGACCGTTGACATTGAGTTGACGGTATCGCAGTCGCTTTTGTTCTTTTGCGCTCACTCATGTTCGCGCATGCACCTAAGCAACGAATCACTTGCTAGCTGGTTCATCGGTTTACGAAACCGTTGCTCTACCAGCTGAGCTACGTCGGCGAAATCCGATAACGTTCTGATCTTCGCGCATTCAGCTGAGCACGCAAATCTTCAAAATCCCCGTGTCATCGCTATCGGGAAGTGCACAAAAAGAGCAAAGACTTTTGTCCGTAATCGCCAACTGACTTCAGAACTTTTTGTGGTCGAGTCTGATTTTATATTTTTTCGCGACATTGTGCTTACCCCAATGGTCATATAGCGCGATGAGACGCTGGAGCGCAAGACGGGTCCGAGGGTTGCCCGCGCCCTGCGAAAATTTCAGACTTTCGTAGCTTCCAATCAACAGCGGCTCGGCTTCATCATACCGCCCTTGAAGCGTTAGGCATTCTCCCAATGCGTCGTTTGCCAGAGCTACCCAAAAATGTTCTTTTGGCACTGAATCCGTGCGGATCTTCACAGCTTCTCGTAAAACAGCTTCGCTTTCGTTAGGTTGGCCGGTTTTCGCAAGGCTTAAACCACAAATGATGAGAGCGGTGGGATAATTATCATAGTGCGTGCCAAAGTTCTGCCGATATAGTTCCAGAACCCTGCTCACTTTCTCAAGACTTTCGGCAAACCGCCCTTCCTCATAAAGCAAGGCGGCTTGATTCCGCAGATTGTCAGCCAGCCACAGGTGTGACGGAGAAAGAAGCTTCCGGAAAATGGCTTCCGCTTCTCGCAGCGCGGCGTCAGCCTCGGGAAACTGTCGGTTATCCGTCAGGAATCCACCCAGCACTGTCAATGAAAATCCGAAGCCTGGCGTATCTGCTTGTCCCATTTGGCGTTCCTCGGAAACTGCTTCCTGCGCCGTTCGAAAAGCTTCTTCGAACTTGCCCTGATCGGCCAGCGCTGAGGCGAGGGTGCTTCGGGTAATACCAACACCGTCACGCTCTACCGTCGGAATTTGAGGAGTCAGCGCGAGGCTCTCGCGAAAGAGCAATTCGGCTTCGTGAGAATCACCCTGAGTACGGCGCAGATAGCCAAAATTGTTTAGTGCATCGGAGAATATTCCGGCTTTTAAATCCCCCTTTTGTTGCTCAGCGCGCATCCTTGGCAGGAGCTGGCGATACAGCTTCTCCGACTCCACCATTTGATCGTTATTGAAAAGGATTTTCGCGCGAGTAGCCGAAGCCGCCAGCGTTTTTGGGTGATCTTTGCCGTAAACCTCAGTGGCCAGTGCGAGATGTTTCTGTATATGCTCATCGGCTAGTTGCCGCTTTCCTTGTCCAGCATAGCTTTCTGCAACTATCCTCTCCAAGTCCGCTCTTACTTCAGGTTCCTCTATAAATGCGCCGTTCTCCAGTCGCTTGGCAGCTTCGTCCATTGCTTCTGTCACGGTTGTCGGGTGACTGGTGTCTCCAGCCACAGCTACCTGCGGATTCGAATAGTTGAGCAACTGTTCGAGAAAGCTGTTGATGCTTTCAGCGCGCGCTTTCTCCTGGCGGGCAGCTCTTCCCTCCCGAGCGGTGGCGACTATCCCTCCTAACAAAGCGATCAGCACAAGGGCGCCCGCCCCCACCGCGATTTGATTCCGTCCGACAAACTTGGCAGCGCGATAACTCCAAGTGTCCTTTCGCGCGGTCACCGGTAAGCCCGCAAGATGTCGTCGAATATCTTCGGAAAATTCCGCCGCCGATTGGTAACGACGATGCGACTCCTTCCGCATCGCCCTGAGAACGATGTTGTCCAGATCGCCGCGAAGTAAGCGAGAATCGTGAGGCGTGGAGCGTGAATCGACCGATTCTCGCTTCTCGCATCTGTAATTTCGCGCTTTCAGAACAGTGCTCGGACGATCAGGTTCCTGGTCCGTGACGGCTCGTGCCAGTTCCTCGAATCGATTGGTTTTGGTGCGATAGGGACTGTGGCCCGTGAGCAACTTATAAAGGATCACGCCGAGGCTGTAAACGTCACTGGTCGTAGCTATTGCTTCGCCGCGCACCTGCTCAGGACTGGCGTATTCGGGCGTCAGCGCACGGGCGAAGGTTAGGGTCTGTTCTCCACCTAACGAGGTAGCAGGATCGAGCAATTTAGCGATTCCGAAATCGAGCAACATCGGTTCGCCTTCTTTGGTAACACGAATGTTGCCGGGTTTGATGTCGCGGTGGATAACGAGGTGTTGGTGGGCGTAGGCGACCGCACCACACACCTTTCGAAAAAGCGTGAGCCGTTCACGAATCGACAAGTGATTTTCCTCGCAGTAGTCATCGAGCCGCGTGCCATCGACGTACTCCATGGCAAAGAAAGGCTGGCCGTCCTCTGTTACGCCGGCGTCGTAGAGACAGGCGACGTTTTGATGATTCAGTGACGCCAGGATGCGTTGTTCCTTGCGAAAATGCCGGATGATAGCCGCGCCGCCAAAGCCGGCGTTTACCAGCTTGAGCGCCACTCTTCGGTGAAGGCGCATATCTTCCGCGAGATAAACTATACCCATTCCGCCGTCACCAATGAATGATTCGATCCGGTAATGCTGCACACAATCACCCGGGGCGAATCTTCGCTCGCCGAAGCTACCCACCACTTCCTCCGGTGTTTCTTCGAGGAATTCCCGGCCTGCACGATGATGAACAAGAAGCGATTCTAATTCGGAACGTAGCTCGGCGTCCATCGCGCAGGCACTCTGGAGAAAGGGCTCCCACTCACTTTCGTCGCGTTCGATCGCTTCTTTAAAAAGCGCGGCGACTTGCTCGGCGCGCTGTTCAGCCACTAGCATGCTCCTCGGTCAATCGACGCCGCAGCCATGCCTTTGCAAAACTCCAGTCGCGCGAGATCGTTTTGGGAGAAACGTTGAGAACTTCTGCTATTTCATCACGGCCAAGGCCACCGAAAAATTTCAGTTCTACCACTTTGCTTTCACGCAAATAGTGCCGCGAAAAATCGCGCAGCGCCGTATCCAGCTCCATCATGTCCGGCAGCCGGTTGTCGCCCAGAGTGCGGGTTTCCTCAAGATAAATTTTTTCCCATTTTCCACCCCGCTTTTCCCGGTTTCGGTCACGTGCATGCTGGATAAGAATGCGACGCATTGCCTGCGCCGCAACACTGCAAAAGTGAGCGCGATTCTTCCAGTCGACCTGACGCTGGTCAACTAGCTTGAGGTAACTCTCATGGACGAGGGCTGTGGCCTGAAGCGTGTGGTCGGGGCGTTCCCGGCGGAGAAAATGCGCGGCGCAACGGCGCAACTCGTCATAGACCAAAGGCATTAGTTGGGCCGGCGCGTTTTCATCGCCTGCCCCCCATTGCCTCAGGATTTCTGTCGCAGCGGAATCAGCCATGGGATTCGTCGAGAAAGTTTCGGGAGCGACTCTAGCTCAATCTCTTTTAATACGGAAATTTTTGTCCCTTCTGGCAGCGAAACGGCACGTTCGCATGTAACGCTCATGAAACAGCAATCCAGACGCAAAGTATGAAAACGCATCACACCTTTCGAAGAACGTTGATTGGACTTGGCATTTTTCTCCTGGTTGCTCACGCGTCTGAAAGCGCACGCGCACAGATATGCACGTCGCCGGCATCCGGCATAATCGCCTGGTTTCCGGGGGACGGTACTGCCGATGACATCCAGGGGGACAACAATGGGACTCTGCAAAATGGCGCCAGTTTCGGCCCGGGCGAAGTCGACCAGGCCTTCAATCTTAATGGCGTGAATCAATACGTTCATGTCGGCGGCTCGCTTCCGATTACGGGCAGCAGGACGATAACTGCATGGGTATTTGCCAACGCTAGTACGGGCCTAGGGCGACCGATCATCACAGGCGGCGTAAGTGGAGCTGGAGATTTCTTCGGCATAGCTGGCAATACCGGCCCCTGTAGTAGTGTGCAGTACGAGCTATACGTGGATCACTGGGGGACCCCATGTTACGAGAGCCATAGCGCCATAACTCCCAACGCTTGGAATCACGTGGCCTTGACCTACGACGGGGCGACACTTCGATTCTATGTCAATGGTGTACCCGGGACCGCCGTGACCGGTCACCTTTATGATTACAACATCAACAGCTACGACGTTGGCGGTAACAACATTGGCGGGAGCACGACGCAGGCATCTTTTGATGGGCTCATCGACGAACTGGACATTTACAACCGCGCTCTGTCACAAACTGAGATCCAGGCTATTTTTGACGCAGGCAGCGCAGGCAAGTGCAAACCAGCGATCCGGCCTTCGTCATTACCAAACGCAGAGGTTGGTTCGCCCTACAACCAATCCATTACGGCGGCTGGGGGAACCGCGCCATACACCTATTCCATCCTTAGTGGATCGCTGCCACCGGGCCTGACGTGGAACGCCGGTGTGATCAGTGGTACGCCGCAAACTGCCGGGACGTTCGGGTTCACTGTCCAAGTCATGGACTCCGCCAACCACACAGTGCAGCGAACTTATTCTATAAGCGTTATCACTTACACCGTTCTCTACCAGTTCGGAACCAATGTTGGTGATCCCCTTCAGCCGGCAGGTGTGGTGGCCATTGCGCAAGGCCGCGACGGCTATTTGTACACTACGTCCCAGTTCGGGGGAACCAGCAATGACGGCACGATGTTCAGCGCCACGCCATTCGGGACGGTAAGCGTTGTATGGAGTTTTGGCCACGGTCTATCCGGCACTACTCCTTACAGTGGAGTGACGCTTGGCACAGACGGAAACTTCTACGGAACTACAGAGACCAACGGGTTAGGTCCCGGGACCGCGTATAACATCACTCCGGCCGGCATTTATACCGCACTGCACATTTTTGGAAACACTGGCGACGGGTCCTGCCCCTGGGCCCCGCCGATCGAAGGGACGGATGGCAACTACTACGGAACCACTTCGACGGTGTGTGGATTCGGCGCTCTTAGTACGGTGTACAAGATTACCAGCACAGGCACTCTGACCACACTCTCTACGTTTACCGATGGCAGCAACATGACGGCCCCGCTGGTGCAGGGCACCGATGGGAATTTCTACGGCGTGACGGAAAGCGGGGGCGCCAACAATGACGGCGTCATTTTTAAGATGACCCCGAGCGGAACAGTCACCGTGCTGCACACGTTCGCAGGCACTGACGGGTCCCAGGCATACCGCCCGCTGATCCAGGGCAGCGATGGAAATTTCTACGGTACAACAAACGGCGGGGGAGGCGGTGCCGGCGTCGTTTTCAAAATCACTCCGAGCGGTACCTACACCGTTCTCCACAGCTTCAATGCATCCAGCGATGGGAGCCTGCCTTTCAACCTGATTCAGGCCACGAACGGGACGCTCTATGGCACAACGCAGGCAGGCGGGCCCTCGAATCTGGGCACGATCTTCAGCATTACCACGAGCGGGACTTTCACCGTTCTCGTCAATTTTGACGGAACGAACGGCGGAATCCCGCAATCTCTGAAACAACACACGAACGGCATTTTGTACGGTGTCACGAATACGGGTGGCAATCTCAACCTCTGCTCCAACCACGGTTGTGGGGTGTTCTACAGCCTGGATATAGGGGAGCATGCTTTCTGCTGGCTAGTCAGTACCTCGGGTAAGGAAGGGGCTATGATCGGCATCCTCGGCCAGGGCTTCAGCAGTTCGTCGGTGGTGAAGTTTGGCGGTACGCAGGCGACAGCAATTACCCTCTCGGGCACAACTATGATCACAGCTACCGTGCCTCCGGGCGCGCTGACTGGGTTGGTAACAGTGAAAACCGGCGCGACCTTGCTTACCAGTACCAGCATATTCCGAGTCACGCCTACCCTGGATAGCTTTAGCCCAACCGGCGGCCCGGTGGGAACCCCGGTCGTGATTGCAGGAACGGGACTCCTGCAAACGACGAAAGTGACATTCAATCACGTCGCGGCCACTACCGTCACGATCAACTCCGACACGCAGGTAACCGCAAACGTGCCCACAGGCGCCACGACCGGCAAGATCGCGATCACAACTCCGGGAGGCACTGCCACGAGCACGCGGACTTTTACCGTCGGCTCATTTTCACCAACACCGACACCAACACCCACGGCAACGGCGACAGCCACAGCCACAGCAACGCCAACGGCAACCGCTACATTTACGCCGACCCCTACGCCAACAGCTACTGCTACAGCCAGTGCAACTGCAACGCCAACGGCAACCGCTACATTCACGCCGACTCCTACGCCAACAGCTACTCCAAGGCGTTTGAGGATCACCACGACAACCCTGCCGACGGCGGTTTATACGAAACCGTATACTGCCACTATAAGCGCTAGCGGTGGCACTCAGCCTTACACGTTCGCCATCACCGGAGGCGCCCTGCCCTTCGGCCTCTCGATGAGCACGAGTGGAGTAATCTCTGGCACGCCGACACAGCCCGGCCAAACAGCGAACTTCACCGTGCAGGTGACCGATTCAGCCAATCCGGCCCAGACGGCGAGCGCCAATTTGTCTATCACGGTTGTTAGCGCACTCGCGATCACAACCACAACGCTGCCTGGCGGAACCGTTGGACAAGCCTATAGCGCCGCCATCGGGGCTAGCGGCGGCACTCAGCCTTACACGTTTTCTATCGTCCGCGGCACGTTGCCCAATGGTCTCTCGCTGAGCGCCAGCGGAGGAATCTCCGGAACGCCTACCAGCACTGGCAGATCCCACTTTACCGTGCAGGTGAAGGACTCCAGTATTCCAATGCTGAAAGCAACGGCCAATCTGTCGATAACGGTTTCCCCGTAAAGGCAACAGGAAGCGACCCGAATGCAATTCGAGCCGCCGATCTTCCGTTCTCACTTGGCACAAAGTAATGCCGTTGGGGAAAACCAATGGCAGGCAGGAGCAATAGCAAGACACCCGCATAGGGGCACGGGGGTCGCGGCCTTGAAGGAACGGCGGTCGCCATTACAGAAGCGGGCCTTCTGCAAATGACAAAAGTAACATTCGATCATGTGGCGACGACTACCTTCACGACATAGCCGCTCCGATGTGTAAAGCGTTAAAGCAAATGGGGCTAGTTGGAGGTTTTAATCCGGTCTTGTTGTGACATGGCAGGTAATCTTACGAGAAAGGCTTACAGAGGCAGCACGAAAGTCTGGCCAATTTCGCGTAGAGCGATGCGCTCAGGAGTTTTATTTAGTGCTGCTTCGAAACGCTCAATTGGTTCGCGGAATGGCTCAAAGCTTAGCCGGAACGTTTGATGATGCACGGGCACGATAAAGCGAGCGCCAGCGGCAGTCGCCATTTGAATCGCCTGCTCGGGAGTGCAGTGCGACTGGATCCAAGGATTGTAAGCGCCGATCGACATGATCGCCACCTCGATCGCGCCGTGTCGACGCAACTCTCCGAAAGTTTCAGTCATTGCGGTATCACCAGCGAAGATTATCCGATGTCGGCTTCGCTCGATTAAGTATCCATTGTAGCCCCGATGTGTGTCGCGTTGCATGCGCGCGCCCCAATGCTTCACGGGGAAAGCTGTAATTGCAATCTCGCCCGCAGCAGTGTTTAACGTCTTGCTTGCGCCCCAACGGAGTTCACTGACGTCGGAAAAATGCGTTCCCTTTAACAAATCCTTCGTGGAGCGCGCGGTGATGATGCTGGTAGCTCCCTCAAAGCAGCGCAGCGTTCGCAGGTCGAGATGATCAAAGTGTGCATGTGAAATGAGAACGAGATCGATGTTCGGCAACTCCTGAAAGTTCAGCGCCGGCGCGGTTAATCGTTTTGGACCGATGGTGAATCCCGGAAATCGAATTCCAACCCGCGGATACAGGACTGGATCAGTCAGAATAGTTACGCCGAAAAAATTGATGAGTACAGTCCCGTGGCCAAGCCAAGCCAGTGTGATCTGTGCACCGCTCCATTTTGAGGGCTCCGGCTTTTGTGAGGCTGGGGCAATTGGCCGCCAGCTTTCCACCGTCCATTCACGGAAAAGGTGACCGAGCCAACGGCGCACACGGGAAGTACGCAGAGCGGGTTGTTCGAATAGTTTGATTGCATGCAGCATGACATGAAAGACCAATGCGATGACGCATCACACTTCCAAACCGTTTCGTGCAGAATCAAGTGAGAGGCTGTTCTGTCTCGCGAAAATATTGAGATCGCCCACGCTGCATCGCTCTGCCTTCGCTTACCGGTTGCCAAACAATCCCTTAATGGCTTTCCAGAGTGTTCGAGTGGCCGCGGGTGGGCCGGCGCGAGCGACGAGCACGGGGACGCTGGCGCGGTTCAAAATGCTCCGCGTTAAATCGCCCATGATGTAATGCCGAAGCAGACCGCGCGCCTGCGACGTGCCAGTGACAACCAGGTCGTAATCGCCGTTTCGCACTTCTTCGAACACCTGATCAATGACGATCCCGTGCCGCAGATGCACCTCAGCAGCGACGCCGAGCCGGTCGAGTTCTCTTTTTTGCCGGCGCAAATTGGTCCCCAGCTCCGACTTTGATTGAAGTAACTGCTCGACATTTTCTTCCATACGCACGAGATCGGCGTACATGGCCGGCGGCTCAGCCATAACATGAAGCAACGTCACTGATGCGCCTACAGCCGCAGCCAGTCTGCCGGTGATTCGGACCGCTTGCTCGGTGAATTCTTTTCCGCCTGTGCACACCACAAAACGCCTCAACTGTTTGCGTTCGCCAATCGCCACGAGCACAGGAGGCTGAATGGCTTTGATAACTTCGTAGGTTTTTTTTGACCGCCAGTAATCTCCCACCGCGCCGGTCCAACGCGCGCCGATCACAACGAGGTCGTATTTGTTATTGGATGTTTGCTGAACAATCTGCCACACCGGCTCACCTGATTGCACGACAACGTTCGGTGATACGCCGCGTTGCTGAAGCGATTGCGCCTGAGCATTGAGCGTGTTGCGCAGCGGCTGCTCGTCTCCTGAGACTTCCGCGATTCCAAGCAGCGTGGTCTCGGCATTAAGCGGTCCAGCCAACAGTCCTGCGAGATAGGTTGCAGTTTGCGCTGACGCTGTTCCATCGCTGCAAATTAGAATCTTCATGGCTAGAGCTTATGGCCGGTCAGGAGCGTATAAAGAACGATGGCTACGCCGATCAATGGCAGCGGCACAAAAGCAAGGCGGATTTTCGGACCGGCAAAATACTGCGTGGCTACTACACCGATTTGCGTGCCGATGACTGCGCCGGTATGCATGACGAGCGCGATTAGAATGTCCACGTTGCCTTTGATCGCGTGAGTGAACGTTCCATAACTGGCTGAGATTACGATCTCAAAAAGGTCCGTTCCTACGGCCAGATGAGTGGGAATGCCGAGTACGTAAACCAATGACGGCATTCGGATGTAGCCCGCGCCGCCGCCGAGAAAACCGCTGAAGAACCCGCCAACAAGGGAGACGAAAAGTATGGTCCAGAGAGAAATTTCCTTTATGCCTGAAGTGGGCAAGCTAACCATCGGCCAGATTCTTATTCCTTGAATTCGTCTGGTCACCGGCCCGAACGCTGAATGATCTGCTTTCGAATCTGCAGCCTTGGCATCCGAACCTCGACGCGCTTTGGCTTTGTGTGATCGCAGCGTCTTTTGACTCTCCCAAAGCATAAAGATCGAAATGCTGAAATAAACAACAATGGCGACCCAACTGACGACGGAGTTCAGATTACCTGCGCGCTTGAGCGCCTGAATGGCCTGGGCGCCAGCTTCCGCGCCGCCGATCGTTCCAAAGGCCATAAAGAATCCCAGTTTGAGATCGACGTTGCCCAACGTGCGGTGTTGCCTGGCTGCAACGATCGATTTTCCCACAATGTGCGCCAGGTCTGTACCCACTGCGTAATTCCACTCCACTCCCATCAGGCGCAGTGCCGGGCCGGCAATGAAACTTCCGCCGACTCCAAAGAATCCGCCCAAAATTCCAATGAGAAACCCGACTACGATCAGGTAGACAGGATTAATGTGCGAATGGGAAATCGGGAAAAACATGCCTTATCTCCAACGGCGGCGCAGGAGCCGGAACAACAGAGTCGTCACTGCATCCAGCACAATTGCTTGACCGGCAATGAGCACGAGGGCGACGACGGCATACAGGACACGATGCTGCGTTTCGAGTCGATACAGCCAGTTGCCCAAAAGATGCAGGACCAGGAAGAAGTACGCGGCAACAAGAACCGCGTAGATGGCCAGCTCAATGGAAAAGGCGCGTAGACTTTTGGCAGTGTCCTTTTTCACTAGAAGCGTTGAATGGTTAACGGTTATCGCGTTGGGTCAGTGAATATTTAGCTTCGTAAAATGGTCGGCCATCATGCTCTTTCCGTTTGAAAGGTCAACGTCTTTAATGTTCCGAATAATACGTGCTGTGGACATGTTGCGGTTGCGCCTCAATCGATCAGGGAGCACGTTATTGCGTTAGGAGCCTTTCTTCCTAACGTTCCACTTCACCTTCAGGGAAAACATGGCCGACGCCGCGAACAAATACCCCGAGAACGTAGAGGGCAAATTCTATGTCGATGATCAATGCATTGACTGCGATTTGTGCCGCGAAACGGCGCCGGCCAATTTTAAACGAAATGATGACGGGGGCCACTCCTACGTTTACAAACAGCCAGAAAGCCCTGAAGAAGAAACTCTTTGCAAGGAAGCGATGGAAGGCTGCCCTGTCGAAGCAATCGGCAACGACGGTAACGGTGCGTGATATTCCGGCGCGGATCCCAAGCGCCGAACGCAAGCGGGTGCAACGGCGCCGAAGCTCATCGGATCCCGGTATAATACCAGTAGCTCTGACGATTGCCGGTTCCGACTGTAGCGCCGGCGCTGGTATTCAGGCAGATCTGAAAACGTTTGCCGCTCTTGGCGTTTATGGATTAACCGCTGTCACTTGCGTCGTCGCTGAAATTCCTGGAAAAGTGTCGGGAATCGAAGCGCTCCGCCCCAGGATCGTTCGTGATCAAATCGAAGTGCTGCTCCGAAATTTCCAAGTCGGCGCGATAAAGACGGGTCTGCTGTGCTCTGGCGATATTGTCTCTGCTGTGGCAGAGGCGCTTCAAGGCAGCAGAGGACGTGTCCCTCTTGTGATTGATCCGGTAATGATTGCCACTACCGGCGATCGTCTTCTGGAGCCTGAGGCAATCGATGCCTATAAAAATCAACTTTTTCCACTAGCGACCCTCCTTACACCGAACTTGGATGAAGCTTCCGTATTGCTTGGAAGTCAAATTAGAGGGCGGCAACAGATGCAAAGAGCGGCGACGATGCTCGCGGAGCAATTTGGTTGCGCGGTTTTGTTGAAAGGTGGCCATCTTCAAGGAGACGAAGCAATCGATTTCTTGGTCCAGGGCGGCCGATCGAAGGAGTTCTCAGCGTTATTTGTGCGAGGCGTTGCCACACACGGTACAGGCTGCACTTATTCAGCCGCGATAACAGCTAGCCTGGCATCCGGCCTCTCATTGGACCAGGCAATCCGGCGCGCCAAGAAATTTGTCACCAAATCGATCGCCCGACACTTCCGATGGAAACGGCCCGTGGGGAACATCGATGCGCTGAACCATTGGCTATGAAGAAAGGATATCCGCTTTCTCTAACGCTAGGCCATGACAAGCTTTCCGCCGTCGCCGGGTTTTATCCCCGCCCGAATTTTGATTCTGCGAAGTGCGTTGGAAAAAACAAAATCACGATTTTTTCTCCCAACGCCTAACTTGCAACGCCTCGAGTGCAGCCGCAGTTTCCGCCTGTTTTTTGCTGCGGCCGCCGCCCTGACCAAGAACAATGCCCTCCCAGACAACTTGTGACACAAATGTCTTTTCGTGTTCAGGGCCGCTCTGCGAAACCAGTTCATAACTAGGACTATGCGGAGAGATGCTCTGCAACAATTCCTGAAGATCGCCCTTCGGATTAATGTCCACCGGCTCTTCCGCTAATTTCTGCAGGTCGGCGCTGGTCTGCGTCAGAATGAAATCTTTGGCCACCTCAATTCCACCGTCGAGGTAAAGAGCCCCTATCAAGGCTTCAAATGCATCGGCCAATGTGGACGTACGTTCCCGGCCGCCACTGGCTTCTTCGCCGCGCCCCATCAAAATGTAACGACCTAGGCCGAGCGCGGCAGCATGCGTCCTCAATGCGTCGCGAGATACCAGCCGTGAACGCAGCTTCGTGAGTTGTCCCTCGGCTTCGACTCTAAAATTGCGAAACAAATACTCGGTGATGGCAAGCTGAAGAACAGCGTCGCCCAAAAATTCCAAACGTTGATAATCAAAATGGTACCGTTGCGCTTCATGGCCCAGGCTGGGGTGCGTGAGCGCTTCGGCCAATAAAAGCGAATTGCGGAACTTATAGCCGATAGATTCTTCGAGCGGCGTCACGGCAGCGATTCTGAGCCAAACCGGAGAAGATCGTCAACTCTATAAATGCCTATAAATGCGATGTCCGCCTGGACACGAAGCCTGTAATAAATGAAAATTGCAATGCTCGTCTTTATCGTTTCTGATAAACCTCCAACGAGGTAACTACATCCATGGCCCGCTGTAGCACTGGGTCGTGTGGCGTCGGTTTTTCCGCCGCTCGGCCACGGCGTTGCTGTGCCGCTTCCGCTGCTTCCAATTCGGGATTCGTCCCAGCCAGGAGCGCCGCTTCACTCATGTGTGGACGGCCCGTGTCGTAGACGAATGGATCCATCCCTTTTTCATTACTTGATTGAAAAATCTGACGCTTCTCCGCCAATGACATCTCGACTGGCAAATCTGGCTTTAAGCCTTCAGGAAACAATGCACTACCATCGGGGGAAATCATTTCCGCTATTGCTACGCGGATTATTTTTCCGCCTGGTAATGGTAAATCCGAATACTCGGCGGCCCGGCCTGCAGTTGGTTGCCCGATAACCAAAGCTTTATTGTAAAAGCGTAATGCAGCTCCGATCGCCTCGGCCGCGCCCGTCGTGTCACTATCGGCGAGCACCATGATCAAACCACGGAATGCCGGGTCACGATCAGAGCTAAATACGCGGTCCTGACGCCCCACTGGTTTGCGTAGTGTGAAGACCGGTTTGCCTGTTGGGCAAAACCGTTTAGCGAAGTCTGCGGCCAGCGACAAGTCACTCGTTGCCGGACTGGCACGAAGATCCACGATGAGATCATTGATCTTTTTCGCGGCAAACCCGTTGAGGGCCCTGTCGAGCGCTTGGAGATTACTGTTGTTCAAAGATCCGAGCCGCACATAACCAATCCGTCCCGCGATGACTTCACTGTAAAATCCGCCCTGCGCTGTGGAGGGGACGCTTTCCTTTCCGGGTAACAAGGTGATGCCACGCGGCATTCGGACCAGCAGACCTTCGACGGTTGCGCGATTCAAATCCGTATCGCTGATCGCACCCGGGTCTGTGTAATTACTCCTCAGTAACGTGATCAATGCCTGCAGATCGGCTGTGCCTAACGAATCAACCAGCTGTTCCAATGTAGGCGTCGCCGAGGATGAGGGACCAGGCAACGCGGGTGGCTTGGCTTGGATTTGCGGCGTCTTCTCCGCGGGCAGAATCGGGGCAGGCGATTCCGCCACAACCCTCCAGCCGAAAATAAGGATGACAACTGGCGCCAAAAGGAATCGAGACATTATGATGACTTGTTCACGTTAGCCGCAACAGCACTTAGGGCAATGTCGCGCCGGTAGTGAAGACGGTCGAAATGGATTCGTGACACTGCCTCATAGGCACGCGTCCGAGCCGCTTCAATCGTTGACCCGAGCGCTGTAATACCGAGCACGCGGCCACCGGCAGTATTCACTGCGCTGCCTTCGCGCTTGGTTCCTGCATGGAAAATTTGCACGTCGGTGATCTTTGCTGCGTCATCTAGACCTGAGATCAGTTTTCCAGTTTCGTATTTGCCAGGATAACCTGCAGACGCAAGGACGACCGTGACTGCAGCCCGCGGGTCCCATTCAATCACACATTGGTCGAGTGTTCCATCGATCGTCGCTAACAGGAGCGGCAGCAGGTCCGATTTTATCCGTGGCAAAAGCGCCTGCGTTTCCGGATCGCCGAACCGGCAATTAAACTCGAGCACGCGCGGTCCGTGGCTGGTCATCATCAACCCGGGATAAAGAAGACCGCGAAATGTAACGCCTTCCTGAAGGAGACCACATAGCAACGGCTGCATGATGTCCCTCTCAAACAACGATTGCGAGTTGGTGTTCCAATTGTCGGCGGGGCTGAAGGCGCCCATCCCGCCAGTGTTCGGTCCTTCATCTCCTTCAAATGCACGCTTGTGATCGCGGGCAGATTCCAGCAGGCGATAGCTTTTCCCGTTTACCAGCGCGTGCAGTGAGCATTCTGTACCTCGCAGAAACTCCTCGATCACAACACACCGGCCGGCTTCGCCGAACCGGCGTTGATTCATCATTTCCTCGACCGTCGATTTAGCCGTGGCAGCATCCGCCGCAATAATCACGCCCTTACCGAGAGCAAGGCCATCCGCTTTGATCACCACTGGGAATTTCGCTTTCTCACAATACTTAAACGCTCTATTGGCATCAGAAAATGTCGCCGCTTCTGCGGTGGGAATGTTTTGCGCGCGCATCAATTTCTTTGCGAAGATTTTCGACGACTCGATTCGCGCTGCGGATCTGTCCGGACCAAAAATGCGTAGTTTCTCAGCTGCGAACAGATCAACAATTCCAGCAGCAAGCGGATCGTCGGGACCAACCACGGTCACATCAACGCGATTTTCTTTGGCAAAACGAACGAGCGCCTGCAAATCAGTCGTGCGGATCGGAATGTTCTCGGCAATCTCGCCAGTTCCCGCGTTCCCCGGAGCGCAGAAAATCCGGTCGAGATGTGGAGATTGCTGCAATTTCCAAACCAGAGCATGTTCGCGCCCGCCGCTGCCAATCACGAGGATTTTCATTAGAAAGCGGCGTAACCGTCACGATTGCGCAGTAAATCGCAAGCCGGAGGCTCGCGCTAGTTTTGTACTCGCGATTCCGCTGGCAAGATTGACAACTCTAATTTCTCGGTGTGCCGAATGATTGTTACCCCGGCAGGGACGCCGATTTGATCGCCCACCAAGACCTTATGCAGATCGTGCACGCTCCCAATCGACTGGCGATCGAACGCCACGATCAGATCGCCTTCGCGCAATCCGGCGAGTTCCGCGGGGCTATTCTTCTCGACTGAAACAACCAGCACAGCGGTATCCAGCGACAGACCATAAAAGCGTACGATTCGTCGATGAATCGGCGCGTTCTGCCCAGCCACGCCGATGTAACTGCGGCGGATTTTTCCCTCTTTGATCAGCCAGCCGGCTACAAATTTCGCTGTGTTGCTGGCGATCGCAAAGCAGATGCCCTGCGCAGGGCGAATCATCGCGGTGTTTACACCAACGACTTCGCCAGCTGAATTGATCAATGGTCCGCCTGAGTTGCCGGGATTTAAGGCGGCATCGGTTTGAATAATGTTGTCGATCAAACGACCCGACTGCGCGTGCATCGAGCGACCGAGCGCGCTGATCACACCAGCAGTCACACTGGCTTCAAAGCCGAGCGGATTTCCAATCGCGATTACCAGTTGTCCCACGCGGAGATTCTCGGAATCGGCCAGTCGCACATGCGTGAGTTGTGGCACGTCGATTCGAATGACAGCGAGATCGGTGCCCGGGTCGTCGCCCGTTAATTGGGCCGGATACTCGCGTCCGTCCGGCAAGGTAACAGTGATTCCGCTCGCTTTGTGAACTACGTGACTATTAGTCAGAACGAATCCGTCCGGTGTAATCACAAACCCTGAGCCGCTTCCGCTGAGTTCACGTTCTCCACCTTGTCCGTTGACGCGTTGTTTTAAATTAATATTTACTACGGCCGGTGCGACTCGCGCCACTGCACTGACTACGGTGCGCGAATACGCATCAAGCAGATCCCCATCGGATTGTGACGACCCGCGGCCTGGTTGTGAAGCATCGGCCTCTGTCTCATCGAAGAGAAGGTCCAGAGCATTGTGTTTTGCACCAGTTGTGATGCTCATGATCTAATTTCGAACTTTATAACCCTCGGTCAACTACATACCATTTGGGGTGATACATCCACTTTGGTGTGCTACCCTCTGGCTTGCAGCTGTTGGAAAGCCGTTTTAAACAGAAAGCCATGCCCAAAGGATCTTCTGCTCCTTCCGTGCTGGATCCACGGTGCCCGTCCCGCCTCGTTCTCGACCGCATTGCAGACAAATGGACTGCGCTCGTCATCCAGATCCTAGCCGGCGGCACGATGCGTTATGCCGCACTTCAGCGCGAAATCGGCGGGATTTCTCAGAAGATGCTCACCCAAACTTTGCGCAGCCTCGAGCGCGATGGATTGGTGCAACGCAAAGTGCATCCCGTGGTGCCGCCGAAGGTAGAATATTCTCTTACGAAGCTGGGACGCACGTTGATCGAGCCACTGCAGGGACTTTGTCGTTGGTCCGAAAAACATCTCGGGGAGCTGCAGGCGAACCGCGTGCGGGCCAAACAAGCGGCGATGTCATTGATGCAATAATGACGGTCACGGTTTTGGAGCGGTGAATTCCATTATTTCATAGTTTGACTCTGCATTTGTTAGGCTAACTCATGCACGAGGCGGAGATTATTGTGGTGTTGCTCATTGCCGTTGCGGTTCTTGCCGTGCTGGCGCACAAGATTACGCTGCCCTATCCGATTGTGCTCGTGATTGGCGGACTCGCTTTGAGTTTCGTGCCGCGATTACCGGCAGTGAATCTGAATCCGGACGTTGTGTTCTACTTCATTCTTCCGGCCTTAATTTATCCTGCTGCGTTGTTTACATCGTGGCGTGATTTCCAGCGAAATCTGCGGCCGATACTCCTCCTCGCAGTCGGACTCGTGCTGGCGACAACCCTGGCAGTTGGCTGGATAGCGCATTCCATTGTGCCGGCACTTCCGTGGGCGGCTGCCTTTGCACTCGGCGCAATTGTTTCGCCACCGGATGCTGTTGCGGCCGCCGCGATCATCCGAAGGCTTGGCGTTCCATACCGCATACAGATAATTCTCGAAGGTGAGAGTCTGGTAAATGACGCCACTGCGTTGGTTGCGCTACAGTTTGCGGTTGCAGCACTCGTAACTGGGACTTTCTCGCCCATCGACGCCGCGGGCCACTTTGTCTGGGCGGCGATGGGTGGCATCGGAATGGGCCTGCTTGTTGGCGTGGTAATGCGTTGGGTCCAAAGCCATCTGGATGATCCACCGATCCAAATCACATTGTCTCTGCTCACGCCGTTTATCGCTTATCTGCCCGCCGAACGCATGCATGCCTCTGGCGTGCTGGCGACGGTTGCCACCGGAATTTTTCTTGGCTGGCACTCGCCGCTGATGATAACTGCGCGCACCCGCCTCCAGGCTTACGCGTTTTGGGAAACGATCGTGTTTCTTCTTAACGGACTCGTTTTCATTGTCATTGGTTTGCAACTTCCCAGAATTTTGCACGCGTGGAGTGGAGAATTACTCGCTGGCACCTTTATGAGTGCGATCGTAATCTGCGCAACGGTAATTGCAGTCCGGTTCGCGTGGGTCATTCCGGCGACCTGTCTGTCTCCTCTTCTCAGAAGCGAACGCCAGGTGCGCAGCCTGACTCCATCGTGGCAGCAGGTTGCGGTCGTGGGCTGGACTGGGATGCGTGGCGTCGTATCACTTGCGGCTGCGTTTGCGTTGCCGCTGGCCCTGCCCAATGGTCGACTGTTTCCCGGGCGCGATTACATTTTGTTTGTCGCTTTCTCCGTTATCCTGGTAACGCTCGTGTTACAGGGTTTAACGTTGCCGGTCTTGATTCGACGGCTCGATGTTCCACGCGATGGAGAAACGGATGAAGAGGAACGTCTGGCACGATTGCAGGCAAACAAGGCCGCGCTCCAATGGATCGAGGAGGCACGCGCCCACGCTGATTTTTCGCCAAACGCAGTGGATCGATTGCGCGCTGAATACGATGAGCGCATTGAGCAGTTGGAGATATGCGCAGCCAATCCTGATGACTGCCGCGGGGAAATCGCCACACCGCAATACCAGCGTTTGCAGCATCAAGCACTGCGGATCGAACGCAAAACCATCATCCGCCTGCGAAACGAGCGAGTAATTAATGATGACGCATTGCGCCGAATTCAGCGTGATCTCGATTTGGCGGAAGCGCGGCTGACTGGTGGCTAAGCAACTTCAGAACACCTACACTGAGGGCAACCGAGACTACTGCTCACGAAATCCAGGCAGACTGGAAGAAGAAATCGATGCTGTTATCTAGCCAGTTCCAGACGAATAGCAGCAATGCAAAACCATATCGGGCTGGCCAATCTCTGGCTGAACCGCCCAATCGGGCGGCACAGGTCTTCAGCTCTTTTTTAAAAAACTGAGCGAGATGCGATCGCGCCGCTTCTGTGAGCGGCAGCTTTTTTACTTTCGCCCAACTGTTATAACCAGACGTCTCCTGACCTGAAGCCTTCTTGGGATCGGCTCCTAAGAAATTCAGGATCGAACAGCGCAGTTCAGCTGGATTTCTTTGGAGGTCATCAAAAAAGCAAATCCGAAACCTGTCTGGATGAACATGCCGTTTCCAACGTGCGGCAATCACGCTCGGATACGAACGCAAAAGCATTCCTCGGCGACGCAGGTTACGATTAATCTCGTCGATGCTAGTCGCGTCAAACGGCTGGATTTGGCCGTAATGCACCTCCATTGACAAGTGAGACCAGAAACGCTCGACCGGATCACGCGCCAGGAAGATCACTTTTAGTCTCTGGAAATGTCCTGTGACCTGCCGAATCACTTCACTACTCAGAGCCGAATAATTTGGCGAGATGTCGCCGGAGAGAAGCGATCTTTTGAGTTCGAACAATCGCGCATAATTCTCCAAGTCTCTATGTGGTTTGAGACTCAGACTCTTCAGGCTTTCCAGAAAATGAAGGTCACGGTCATCTCGGCAGCGCGGAAGAGACGTGCGCTGAACCTTGCTCAATTGATCAAGATAATGAAGCTCCTTTATGGGAGGCATCCAGAAGTCCGGGTGCGAATCGAGTTGCTGATAAAGCCACGTCGTGCCGCCTTTGTGCAGTCCAATACATAAAAAATCGGGTCCCTGATTGGCAGTAAGAGACTTGTTCCCATCCTTCTGACCGTTTTCGGCGCGGCAATGATTGAAGGGCCAAGACGATCTCACGTTTGCAGTATTTTTCCTTCACCGTCGAAAAGCAAGGACGACGAAAAATGATTACGGTATTTCGTCTGTCTCGGAGTGTTGAAGATGCGTGTATCCTGCTCGCGAGACGAGACACTCAGTACTGATACGACCGTTTCGGCAAGTACATCGCGCTAGGAAGTGCGGGCGGCGAAAGTGCGCCGTTCCTACCTCAGCCAATCCAGTCACACCAGAAGAAGAGATCGATGCTGTCATCAAAAAAATCCCAGAGGAGTAACAGCAAGGAAAGACCATATCGGGTCGGCCAGGTTTTGGCGCGTCCACCAAGTTCCGCTGCACATGCTTTGAGTTCCTCTCGAAAAAAACGAGCCATTCGATCGCGTACTTTTGCGGTAAGCGGAAGCTTATTGCGGTTAGGATCGTCGTTCTCCTGCGGCTTTAATCCGGGGCGGGGCTTATCCGGATCGCCGCCCAAAAAACCAAGAATCGATCGCCGCAATTCGGCGGCGTTTTCCTTCAGATCGTCGAAGAAGTAAACGCGAAGATTTTCCCGAGTCACGTAACGCTTCCAACGAGCGACGATCTTGGTGGGATGGGACCGAATCAGTACACCTGGATTCAACAAATTCCGGATTACTTCGTCTGGATCAGTGACGTCGAATGGCCTGATCATTCCGAGGCGCACGCCCATTGACAATTGCGACCAGGCTCTCTCGACAGGGTCGCGAGCGAGAAATATCACTTTTAAGCCCGGAAAATGATTGACGACCCGTTCAATAATTTCGTCGTTCAGAGTAGAGTACGCTGGTGAAATGTCGCCGGAGAGAAGCGGCCCCTTGTGGCGGAACAGTCGGCCATAGCTCTCCAGATCGAGATAAAAGTGGGCACGCAAGGTTTCCATGCTCTGCAAAAATGACTCGTCGCGCTCGTCGCCACAGCGGGGAGGATGGAATCGTTTGGTTCGATTCAATTGATCGAAGTAATGCAGCTCCTTCAAAGGCGGCATCCAAAAATCGGGATGCGCCTCCAGTTGCCGGTACAGCCACGAAGTGCCGGCTTTCTGCGCTCCTACACACAAAAAATCCGGACAAGCATCCCCGGTGAAACTGCGAGGCAGGTCTTCATTAGGATCGTTATGGCGATTGCCATCAGTACCATTGCCGTTCCGGGCTTTAAGTGGCCAATTCCAACGCACGGCCCAATACTTTCTATTCACAGCTTCAAAAGCAAGCCATCAGTGCGGGATTGCAGCGATATCGGCACAATCGAACAACCATGGAAATGCAGCATAGCGTCTCCCACCGGATTTTTCTCCTTTCACCTGCTTATGCGGGAGGCGAACGGGCGCGAATGATTTTGCGCGAGACGGCGCAATTCGAGCTCGCACGAAAATTGCGTGAGAGCAGCAGAGGCGCACCTATCGCCGAGGTGTTTACTTTTTTGAGCGGCCTCTATTTCCGCGGCAAAATTGCGTATGCGACCGCGTTTGCGCGGCCGCCGCGCGGATTATCGGGTGTAATCGTTATCACGCCAACGCGCGGGCTGATCGATGCGCAACATCGAATTCACCTTGATGATCTGCGCGAATTTGCCTCGGTCGACATTCACGCAAACGATCCGCGCTACCGGTTGCCAATTGAACGTCACGCGCGAAGGCTCGCAGCGAAACTGCCGGTCCAGAGCGAAGTCGTTCTCCTTGGCAGCATCGCGACTGGAAAATACGTCGATGTATTGCTGGCGAGTCTCGGCGAGCGGCTGCGATTTCCAGCAGAGTTCGTCGGCAGGGGCGATATGAGCCGTGGTGGCTTGATGTTGCGCTGCGCAGCGGAGGGTCAGGAACTTTCGTACATCCCTGTAATAGGCGCGATTGTGAGTGGAAAACGACCGCCGAAACTTAATCCCCGCAAATAAGCTGCGAAAACATAGGTGGCAGCCTAGCTTTGATCGGATTTCCTTCCGAACCAGCGCCGCTTCTTCGTTTTCGGTTCTTCGGTCGGTGCCGCGGGTTTTTCTTTTTTAACAGCTGAATCTTCTGCTTTTGGCGCTTCTCGCTCAGCCTGCTCCGTTTCAACTGTTTTTTGCTGCGGCTGCGCTTTCTGCTCCGGCTCTTTGCGCCTGTCTTTCTTCTCCTTGGTTGGCTTTTCCTCGACTACATGCTCAGCGTCGACCCATTCAATAAACGCCATGCGCGCAGAATCGCTTTTGCGCGCCCCCAATCTCACAATGCGCGTGTAACCTCCGTTCCGTTCCGCCGACCGTTGGGCAATATCGTCGAACAATTTTTTCACGGCGCTTTTCTGCCGCAATACAGCCAGCGCGGTTCGCCGCGCATGGATCGAGCCGCTCTTACCGAGCGTTACCATCCGTTCGGCGAGCGGACGGACTGCTTTGGCTTTTGCGAGAGTTGTCTTAATTCGTTGATGCTGGATTAAAGCGCAGACCTGATTAGCGAGTAACGCTTTTCGGTGCTCAGCGGTACGTCCAAGTTTGACCGTCTTGTTTTGATGTCTCATGGGCGGCAAAAGAAACGGTGACGCGAAGGCTTACTGTTGGCCAACGGATGCGCTGTTTGGCGCAGCACTTTCGCCGCTCACAGGCAACTCTATCAATCCCGGCTCAAACTTCATTCCTAGGCCCAACCCAAGCTGTTGAAGTTTGTCCTTGATCTCGTTAAGTGACTTCTTTCCGAAGTTCCGATACTTCAGCATTTCTGCCTCGGTCTTTTGGGCAAGCTGACCAACAGTGGTGATGTTGGCATTGTTCAAGCAATTGGCCGCGCGCACGCTGAGCTCGATCTCGTTCACACTCATGTTGAGCAGCTTCTTCAGCTTGATATTCTCTTCGCTCACGCCGGCGGGCGTCTGGTCAAATTCGATCACTTCCTCGTTGTAATGCACGAAAACGTCGAGGTGATGCCGCAGAATGGCGGACGCCTGGAGCAGCGCGTCATCCGGCGTCAAGCGCCCGTCGGTCCAGACTTCCAGGATAAGTTTGTCGTAATCCGTGCGTTGGCCGACTCGAGTGTTTTCGACTGCATACTTAACGCGCGTCACAGGCGAAAAGATCGAGTCGATGGGGATCAGCCCGATCGGTTGATCCGGACGTTTGTTCTCCTCGCCAGTAGAAAATCCGCGGCCTATGCGCACCTCGAGCTCGGCGTCAAATTTGTGTTTTCGATCAAGGGTGCAGATCAACTGTTTCGGGTTGAGCACATCAAAGCCTTGAATGGTCTGAATGTCCCCTGCTGTGATTTCGCCTTCTTTATTTACGTTAAGCGACAGTTTCTTTGGCTCGTGATCCTGACCATCCAACTTGAACTTCACCTTCTTGAGATTGAGAACGATATCAGTCACGTCCTCAACGACTCCGGGCAATGTAGCGAACTCGTGGTGTGCACCGGCAATTTTTACCGCTGTGATAGCTGCGCCTTCGAGAGACGAAAGCAGGACACGCCGGAGTGAGTTTCCGACGGTGTGGCCGTAGCCAGCCTCAAATGGCTCGGCTGTGAACTTTGCATATGTATCTGTGGCCGTGCTCTCATCTTTCGTGAGAGTCTTCGGCATCTCAAAACGACCGTAACGGATTGGCATGTATTAATTTCAGATTGCCGATTGCTGATTTACGATCTGAGATGGGGAAAGACACCCTGGCGATTCCCCTAAAATCGAACATCTACAATCTTAAATCTGCTCCTTCACCGGGTTCCCCCTGGCGAGTGCGGCCTCACATCCAGCGATAGAGACCCAGGGACCAACGGCGCAACTTCAAAAACTCGCTGCGAAGTGTGGAATTAAGACGAGATCTCTAAGTTTGCAAGCGCGGCCTTTGATAATGCGCAGACTATTTGCTCTCTGAAACTGGCGACATCGCGCCGCAGTTCGAAGGCTACCGTCACTGTTCGATCACATCGTTTGGAAGTTCATTCGTATCCTTCGAACTCTTGGGGAAATGCCTGACCAGCACGCTCCCAATCTCCCGAACCGCTTCGATGAGTGCGAAACTAAATCGCTCCATTTGGAAATGCGTTCGCATCCTTTCCACAGTCTTTTGCCAAAACTCGGGGCCGCATTTCTCATGAACGCTCGCGTCGCCAACCACAGCGAACTTGTGCGCGCGCGGCGCCAAGAAAATTAGCACCGCATTATGCTCATGCGTTTTGTGCATACCGAGGCGATGAAACTTCTTCCGCGCCGTGATCAGGGGATCACTGTTCAACTTGCCGCGCTGGATGAAGACGCGAATCTCACCAGACGTTTTCGATTCGGCTTCGCGAATCGCCTCGACGATCTGGTCATGCTCCAGTTTGGTGAGGAATTCTCGCGTTCGCATTTCGTTCACCAGCTCGATCCTGCGCCGCCGCCCCCGAAACTTCCTCCACCGCCACTAAACCCGCCGAATCCCCCACCACCTCCGCCACCGGACGACCAGCCGCCGCCAGTCGGAATAAAGACAGGACCACCTCCTCGCGATGAATAGCCGTAGCCGCCAAGCTTTCGGATGAGGCGCGAAAGGATGATCATGACGATCACGAAGATGATGAACGGTAGAAGACCGGAAATCCCCCCACTGCTGTGTTGTTCCGCCACAGTTTTTCCAGATCCTTTGTACTCGCCGCGAATCGCCTTGAAGATCAAGTCGATCCCTGTGGCCAGCCCGGCTTCATAATTGCCGGTCCTGAACAGTGGCTTGATGTGGCGCTCTGTGATGTCGAATGCCGTCGCATCCGGTAGTGCACCTTCCAGGCCGTATCCAACCTGGATAAACATTTTGCGATCTTGGATGAACACAAACAGCACCACACCATTCCGGCGATCTTTTTGACCGACGCCCCACGCTTGGGCGATGCGTTGTGTGTAGTCGGCAATATCAGAGTCGCTCTGCATCTTCGGAAAAACTGCGACTACGACCTGATCGGACGTTTCTCGCTCGAATTGCGCGAGCTGCTCGTTAAACCGAGAAGCAGACTCCCTTGAAACAACGCCCGCGTAATCATTGAAGTAACGATCCGGTTTGGGCGGAATCACTTCCGCAGCGTGCACGTTCATTGCGAGCAGAACAGAGAACGCGAAAAAGATTGAGGATTGCATGAGGGCTCGTGTGCCGCGCCGCATGAAGTTTTCGGCGAGGATGACGCAAACAACACGCGAGACGCGTGTGTTCCCCAGAGTCATGGCGTGCAATTGCTTACGGCGACGTCGCCGGCGCAGGCGTCCCAAAATTAAACTGGACGGGCGGCGGTTTTTCCGCTCCCGGTTGCGCAGCGAAGAATGGTTTCGGCGCGAAACCCAGCATGCCCGCGATCAAATTGGTCGGGAAGCTGCGCACCGCCACGTTGTAATCCTGCACTGTTTTGTTGAAGTTGCCGCGTTCGACGGAAATTCGGTTCTCGGTCCCTTCCAGCTGCGCCTGCAAACTCAGAAAGTTCTGGTTAGCCTTTAATTCCGGATAGCGCTCCGCGACGAGGAGCAAACGTGAAAGGGCGTTGCCCAATTGCCCCTGTGCGGCTTGAAACTGCTCGAGTTGAGCGGCGTCGGTGGGCGCTTTGTTCGGGTCGAGTTGGACGCGGCCAACACTGGCGCGGGCATTGGTCACTTCGACTAGTGTTGATTTCTCGAAATTAGCTGCGCCCGAAACTGTATTCACGAGGTTCGGGATCAAATCTGCGCGCCGCTGGTAGACGTTTTGCACCTGAGCCCAGCTTTGATCCACGGACTGTTGCAGGCGCACAAGACGATTGTAACTACCAGCTACCGCAATCGCACCAACCACGACAATGAAAAGCACAATGGCTATTAGGACGCCACAACCGATAGCAAATTTGTTCATGATGAATTAGAAATAGATGAGAATCATGCTGTTTCCAACACTGGAGTGATCTGCGAAGCGACGACTTTCCATTCCCCACTCTGTTTCACAAATGTATCGGTCCACACGAATTTCCCGCCCAAAAAATTATGCTGTCCTTTGTGTGCGCTGATTGTTCCCTGGCCGATCACGATTCCCGTTTCGCCATAAACGCGCGCTCGCAAATCGTTGATCTTGAATTCACTGAAAACGATGTCGCCGGTCATCGTTTGTAAATCTGCTCGTTTATTCACGATTTTGCCATTGGGCCAGACAATCGTGCAATCTTCCGCCTCGAGGCGCCGTGTGTATGAACTATCATCTTTAACACGCGCTTCCGCCCATTCATGCTGAATCCTGACGAGCGCCCGCTCGTCCTGCGAGTCTCTCATAATCTCATGATCGTTCGTCAGATCAGTGGGCAAGTCAAACACCCTCACCTTATTGCGCCCGCCCCAGTACAAGGCGCAGAAAGTGCGCATCGGAAAAATTCTCTCCCGAACCTTGCCGGATGATGATCGCTTTCAAAGAGGGAATTACGAACAGGCGCTGGTAATGGGAGCCGAGCGCCACTACCATGTCGCGGGGCGCATCTTTGCATATACAAACTCCCTGCCATTCCACGTTTTGCCACGGCAAATCGAGCATGCGCTCCACGTCGGCTTCGCGCCCATTTGATGCCTTTTGATTTAACCAGAACATAAGTCCATACGCGGCGTTTGCCCGTGACCCGCTGAACGCTTCTTTCAATAAATTTTCCGGGATAATCTGGCGTCCATGGTAGTTACCATCTCCGAGTACGAGCTCACCCAGCCGCGCCCACTCGCGCGCCGTCAATTCAAACCCTGTTGCGGGAAGCGGGTTGCCGCGCGCGTCTTTTTTGTAATTCAGGCCGCGGAGTCCAAGCGGGCCGGCGATATGGTCCTCGAAGTAATTAGTGACGCTGCGGCCTTTTAATTTTCGGCGCAGCAGCTCGCAAAAAATCTGGAGATGACTGGGCCCGTAGATGAAAGCCTTGCCTGGGGCAGCGAGGATAGGCAGTTCGATTGCCATTGCATTTCGATCTGGAATGGTTGGACGCTGAAGACGCGATGCGGCCTCGATACCATCGGTTTGGCTGAGCAGTTGGCGGACAGTGATTAGCGATTTGCGCGGATCATCCTTCCATTCCGCGATTGTGTCCGCGATCCGATCGTCGAGTCCAAGCAGCCCATCATGCACAGCTGCAAGGGCTGCAATGCCCCAGAAGCTCTTCGTTCCGCTAAATATTGGCCATCTTCGGTTTGCAGCGCCGCCGTTGGCGTAATGCTCGAAGATTGTCCGCCCGTTTTGCAGCACCAGGACTGCACTGCCGCGTCTCGCTTCGGAGTATTTTGCAGCGCGTGCGCAATGAGCAGGCAGAATTTCGGCAAATGCAGATGGGCACGTAAAGAGTACCGCCAAACTGAGCGATACGCATACGTTCCAAAGAATCGGAGAATGAAAAAGGCAGGGGCGGTTCACCCGAGCCGCCTGGTCGAACGTCACCAAGGGCATCTTTGGGCGATTGAGGTCAATCGCCGCTACCTTGCGGTGTTGTAGATCGCGCTGAAGACGTTTCCTCACCGGCATCCCCGATGCCGGCTGCAGGTGACTGCGCGACCGGCAACTCCCGTCTTCGTAATTCCTCCGCGTTTGGCAATTCATCCAGATTACGAAGACCAAAATGATCGAGGAAAAACTGCGTCGTTTCGTAAACAAGTGGCCGGCCGGGAACGTCAGCGCGTCCGGCGATTTTAACTAACCCGCGTTCCATCAACGTTTGCAGCACGCCATCGATATTCACGCCGCGAACCGCCTCGACGTCGGCGCGCGTGATTGGTTGCCGATAAGCGATGATCGCCAGGGTCTCCAATGCAGGCGCACTCAAACGCGCCGGTTTCGGCGCGGGAAAAAGCTGGCGGACCCATTTCGCGAACGCTGGGTCGGTAACGAGTTGCCAACCCTCTGTCCTTTCAACAAGTTGGAACGCGCGATTCTGCTGAATGTAATCCACCTTTAACCGTTCGAGCGCGCCGGCAACTTCTGCTTCCTTAACCCGTGCGAACTCGTTAGGCATTTTATTCGGCGAATCATCTTCGGCCCCCTTGATTGCACTGCTGATTTCACGAATCGAGAGCGGTTTTTGAGCGCTGAAAAGAAGCGCTTCGATAACTTGCGTCAGGCTCATGGATGAAACTGCCGAAAAGATTCACCACAGAGGAGATGGAGTTTCAAATAAATTTTCTATGCTCTCTGTGACCTTCGCGATCTCCGCGGTGATTAATTATGCTCCGATCTCGCTTTGAATCGCATCCGCGATTCGGTCGGCTTGCTTGTCGATCATCTCAAATTCACGGCCTTCAATTAGCAGACGAATCTTCGGCTCGGTCCCTGAATATCGCAGCAGCACGCGGCCTTTGCCCGCCAGTTCCTTCTCAGCCTCATCCACGAGCTTTATCACAGAATCCAGTTCGGAAATGGGTCGCTTTTCTTTCACCTCCAAATTGCGCTGGGCCTGTGGATATTTTTGCAAACACGCTTTGAGCTTGCTCAATGGCTGGCCGGTCTTGTGCATGATACGGAGAATCTGGAGCGCGGTGATGATCCCATCGCCCGTAGTAGTGAAGTCACGAAAAATCACGTGTCCGCTTTGTTCTCCGCCGAGATTCAGGCTCTTGCGCACCATTTCTTCAATCACATACCGATCGCCGACTTTGGTTCGGATCACTTTTCCGCCGCGCGCTGCGAGTGCTTCATCCAGACCGAAATTGCTCATCACGGTAGCGACGACAGTGTTTTGTTCGAGCCGCCCGGTCTCCAAAAAATCCAGCGCGGCGATTGCCAGAATCTCATCGCCATCGACAATTTCGCCGTCCTCGTCGCAAAGAAGAACCCGATCAGCATCGCCATCATGACTGACGCCCACGTCCGCGTCGCTGACATCAACAATGCGTTGGATTTCCTCAGGGTGCATGCTGCCACAAAGGTCGTTGATGTTGATTCCATTGGGCTCGTTATTACCCACCGCGACTTCCGCACCCAGCTCGCGCAGAACGCACGGAGTCGATTTGTAAGCAGCGCCGTTTGCCACATCCACTGCGACGCGCATTTCATCGAGCGACATTCCCTTGGGAAAACTTGCCTTGGCGAACTCGACGTAACGTCCAAGCGCATCATCGATTCGTGTAGCCCGACCAATATTGCCAGCGGTCGGGCGGACAGAATCGATCTCGCCCGTGAAAACCAGGTTTTCGATTTTTTCTTCGATCTGATCGTCCAGCTTGTAGCCGTCGTGGCGGAAGAATTTGATGCCATTGTCCTGATAAGAATTATGCGAAGCGGAAAGGACGATTCCCGCATCGGCGCGCAGTGATCGCGTGATGTAGGCAACGCCCGGGGTCGGCAACGGCCCAATTAGCAGAACATCTACTCCCAGCGAAGTGATTCCGGCCACAAGCGCGTTCTCGAGCATGTAACCTGAAAGACGCGTGTCTTTACCGAGCACAATTTTTGGCCGCGCCCCATCAGGCGTCCTGCGCGGGTTCATTTGCGCGAACACATGAGCCGCGGCACGTCCAAGTTTTAGCGCTGTTTCCGCTGTTACTGGCTCGACGTTCGCAACACCGCGCACCCCGTCGGTGCCAAAAATTTTCGTATGCTCGGTCACGGCCTAATTGAAACGCTCAAAACGCGATTCGTAAACGCGAAATTTTGAAAGCATTCTTCTACTATCCTATCTTGATCTTGAAACGAGTTGTTGATTAGATCAGGTCGTGTTCGTCCAGAGCGAAGCCGCGGCGTTCGCCACTACCCATTGGAGCATGGTGTTGACCGCGCAGGGCCGATCACCAGCTGCTGATGAAGCGTTGGAAAAACTCTGCCGCACGTATTGGTGGCCGCTTTATGGATATATCCGACGCTACGGATACACGCCTGAAGAAGCGCAGGATCTCACTCAAGCTTTTTTCGCGCGGCTGCTCGAACGGAGAGACCTCGAGACTGTCAGGCAGGAAAAGGGACGTTTGCGTTCTTATCTGCTGGCGTCGCTCAAGAATTTTCTGTCCAAGGCGCGGGACCGCGAAATGACGGTTAAGCGGGGCGAAGGCCGGCCTCTGATTTCGCTGGAGGATTTGCTCGCGCGCGAACGGGCCGACCAGGAGCCGGCCCATAAATTGAGCGCCGACCGCATTTATGAGCGCCGATGGGCATTAACATTATTAGAGCAAGTGCTGGTGAGGCTCGGAGCTGAATATGAAAGCGCCGGTAAAATGCCGTTGTTCCATAGGTTGAAAGAATTACTTGCCGGCGAATCCGGCCAGCCTTCGCAGGCCAAAATTGCCGCCGAGATGCGAATGACAGAAAATGCTGTGAAACAAGCGTTTCATCGCATGCGCCATCGGTATCGGCAGTTGTTGCGAGAAGAGATTGCTCACACCGTGGCGGTGCAGGAGGACTTCGAGGATGAACTGCGCCATTTCATCGCGGTATTGCAAACCTGACCTGTGAGGAATGTACCGCAGTACAACTGGAGATGTTAAATCGGCTGGTATTAGAGGATGACAAACGCCAGCAGAGTTTGCGCAGAATGCGGGTCCATTGTATTCGCGGATGCACCTCAGGGAGTGTGCGGCGTTTGCCTCCTTCGGACTGGTCTCGCGTTCATCGACAATAAAGATGACGACGTGTTTGGACCAACGGTCGCCGGAATATTGAAGGATTTCGGTGATTATGAATTACTCGAGGAAATCGGTCGCGGTGGACAAGGCGTGGTATTTCGCGCGCGGCAAAAAAGTCTTAACCGCACGGTCGCATTAAAAGTTATCGGACTCGGTCAGTGGGCGACAGAGGCGCACCTGAAACGCTTTCGCCTCGAAGCCGAAGCAGCAGCGAGCTTGGATCATCCAGGCATCGTTCCGATTCATGAGGTCGGCGAGCGCGATGGCTCTTGTTATTTCAGTATGAAGCTCATTGAAGGCGGACAACTCGACGAAGTCGTCAGGCACGAGCCGATGTCGATTCGGCGTGCCGTAGAATTGGTCGCGAATGTCTCGCACACGGTTCATTACGCACATGAGCATGGCATTCTGCACCGGGACATTAAGCCCGGGAACATTCTGTTGGACAAGAAGAGCGAGCCGCATCTCACCGACTTTGGGCTGGCACGCTTGATCGAATCGGAAAGCACGGTCACGCGCACGCTGGAAGTGCTCGGCACACCCAGTTACATGGCGCCAGAACAAGCTGCCGGTGACAAGGCGCAGCTCACTAGGGCAACGGATGTCTATGGACTTGGCGCCATCCTTTACCAATTGCTGACGGGTCATCCGCCTTTTGCCGGAGGAACAACGTACGAGACCATCAGGTTATTGCTCGATACTGAACCGCGACAACCGCGCCTATTGAATCCGAAAATAGATCGCGATCTTTCCACGATTTGCCTCAAATGCCTCGAGAAAGATCCGCCGCGCCGCTACTCCTCTGCTCTCGCGCTAGCTGAAGATCTTGAACGCTGGCTAAAACACGAGCCGATCCGCGCCCGGCGCACTGGAATCTTCATTCGCAGCAAGAAATGGGTGCGCCGGAATCCGGCAACCGCTCTGCTGTTCACATTCTCGCTCGCCTTCGCCGCAACGCTGGGAGTTATCATTTGGAAGAACACATCATTGCCCCCTTCGCCGCCATCAGACGGTGTCGCGGTCTTGCCTTTCGTGGATCTCAGTCCGGCGAAGGACCAGGAATATTTTTGCGATGGGATTAGCGAAGAAATCCTCGATGCGCTGGCAAAGGTGGAAGGCTTGCGCGTGGTGGCGCGCACCTCGTCTTTTTCATTTAAAGGGAAAAATGCAGATGTGACCGAGATTGCGCGGAAATTGAACGTTCGGAATATTCTCGAAGGCAGCCTGCGTCGCGAAGGCAATCGGATTCGCGTGAGCGCGCAGTTGATCAACTCCCGTGACGGTTTTCATATTTGGTCAGACACTTTCGAACGTGAGTTACAAGGAGTCTTTGCAGTCCAGGATGAGATCACCCGCGCAATTGTTGATGCACTCAAAATCAAACTCGCGGTAGCCCCGCCCGCGGTCACAAGGCAAAACACTGAGGCGTACGATCTTTATCTAAAGGGTCTCTATTTCTCGAATAAGATTGACGAGCAAAGCCTGCGAAAGAGCCTCACGCTATTCCAACGCGCCTTGGACATTGATCCGAACTTCGCGCGCGCCTGGACTGGTATCGCCAAAGATTGGGAGTGGCTGGCCGATGCTTATGTTAGACCGCTTGAAGCGTACCCGGCGATGCGGTCCGCGGCCCGAAAAGCGATCCAGCTCGATGAGAAAGAGGCCGAGGCACACGTTTATCTGGGGGATGCCATGGAGGTGCTTGATTTTGATGTCGCTGGCAATCTGGCGGAATTGAAGCGGGCGTTGCAGCTCGATCCCAACTGCGCAGTCGCGCATCTATTTCTGGCGTTCGAGGGCGTTGACGGCGGCGATCCCGAATCCGCCCTGGTGCATGTTCGACAGGCGGTGCAACTCGATCCGCTCTCGCCATTCGTCAGCGAATTTGCGAGTGGGATTTACTCGGTTTGTAACCGCTTGGATGATGCCATGGCGGAGGCACAGCGGACGGAGTCGCTCGCTCCGAACTCTGTCTATGAGAACTCAGCGCTTGGCCGGGTTTATCGTGAGAAAGGAATGCTCGCCGAATCCCTGGCGATTTTTACAAGATTGTCAGCCGCTACCGGGATACTCCAGCCGGGTCTCGCCATTACCTATGGAAAAATGGGACGGAAAGACGATGCCCTGCGTGTGCTCGAACAAATAATTAGTTTTGCGAAGACGCATTATGTGGGAGGTGACGGGATCGCCGAAATCTACGTTGCATTGGGAGACAACGACACAGCATTCCAATGGCTGGAACGCGCCTACCAGGAACGCTCAGGATCACTTCGTGGTCTGGCTTCTCAACCGAACTTTCGTCCTCTTTATTCTGATCCACGCTACGCCGATTTGGTGAAGCGGATCGGGTACGATCCCGACAAAGTGATTGCTGCCTACGGTAAACGTTGAATCCAAGAACCTAACGCGCTGTGCTAGGAAGCAGCCCAGCCAAATGCAAACCGCCAGCAAAGTTTGTGGAAAATGTGGAGCGGAAGTTTTCGCCGACGCGCCGGAGGGAATCTGCAGCGTGTGTTTGTTTCGAACTGGTTTCGCCTCCGACGATGGCGAGAGATTTGAACCAACGGATGGCCGGATATTAAAGGATTTTGGCGATTACGAATTGCTCGAAGAAATCGGACGCGGTGGGCAAGGCGTAGTTTACCGGGCACGGCAAAAAAGCCTCAACCGGATGGTGGCCCTCAAAGTGATTAGTCTGGCTCACTGGGCGACAGAAGCACACGTGAAGCGCTTTCGCCTGGAAGCGGAGGCTGCCGCGCAACTGGACGATCCGCGCATCGTACCGATTTACGAAATCGGGGAGCGTGACGGCGCATGCTACTTCAGCATGAAGCTGATCGAAGGCGGCCCGCTCGACAAAATCATCGGCAGTGAGCCGATGCCGCTTCGCAGGGCGGCGGAACTAACGGCCAAGCTGGCGCGCACGGTTCATTATGCACACGAGAACGGGATTTTGCATCGCGATATTAAGCCGGGGAACATACTCGTGGACCAGAAGGGTGAGCCGCATCTCACAGATTTTGGTCTGGCACGGCTGGTGGAAACAGAGAGCACGATAACTGGTACACGGGAAACACTTGGCACTCCTAGTTACATGGCGCCGGAACAAGCTGCTGGTAACAAGGCGCAGCTGACAAGCGCAACGGATGTGTATGGACTTGGCGCCGTGCTTTACCAACTGCTCACCGGTCATCCACCTTTTGCCGGTGATACGACTTATGAGACCATCAGGTTACTGCTTGATACACAGCCGCGGCAACTACGTCAGTGGAATCCAAAGGTAGATCGCGACCTTGCGACGATCTGCCTGAAGTGTCTGGAAAAGGATCAGGAGCGCCGTTACTCATCGGCTCTCGAGCTAGCAGAAGATTTGGAACGCTATCTTAAGAACGAGCCAATTCGAGCGCGGCGGGTCGGATTGGTCACGCGGGGCAGAAAATGGGTGCGACGCAATCCAAGCATCGCGATCATGGCAACAATGCTTCTCGTCTTGGCGGTGCCTTTAGGCCTGATGATTTGGAGAACCAAATCAGAGCATCCGGCAGCTTCGAATCCGGCGCCGCCTCAAAAAAGCGTTGCAGTGCTTCCATTCAGCAATCTGAGCAAGGAACAAGAGAACGCCTTTTTCGCCGATGGCGTGCAGGACGAAATCCTGACGCGCTTATCGAAAATCGCTGATCTGAAGGTCATCTCGCGAACGTCCATGCAGCATTACAAAAGCGCGCCTGAAAACCTGCCTGAGATCGCCAGGCAACTCGGCGTCGCTCACATTGTCGAAGGCAGTGTGCAGAAGATCGGCGACACCGTGCGCGTGAACGTTCAGCTGATTAGAGCTGCAAATGACTCTCATATTTGGGCCGACACCTTCGATCGCAAACTGACCGATATTTTTTCGGTGGAGAGTGAGATTGCCAAAGGCATCGCCGACCAATTACGGGCGAAACTCACCGGCCAGGAAGAGCAAGTTATCGCCGCCAAACCGACAGACAACCCTGAGGCTTACGATGCCTATCTGCGTGGCCTGGCTTATAATCTGAAAAGTGGCAACACCCAGGCTAACTCCCTGGGTGCGCAGAAATATCTCAGGGAAGCAGTCCGCTTGGACCCGAAGTTTGCTCAGGCCTGGGCGCTGCTCTCCTTAGTTGACGCGCGCGGTTATCTGACCGGGATCCTTCAACCAACCCCAGCGCTCCGTGAAGAATCACGGCAGGCTGCCCAAACCGCGCTCGCTCTTCAGCCAAATCTCAGCGAGGCGCTCCATGCCGAAGGTTATTATCATTACTCCTGCTTGAAGGATTACGACACCGCGGTGCGCTACTTTGAGCAGGCGCGCCAGCTTCTCCCGAATAGCAGCCGCATTCTTCAATCACTCGCGGTGGTCGCGCGCCGGCGCGGCCAGTGGGACCGGAGCGAATCATATTTCGATGAAGCCGAGCGACTCGACCCGCGCGACGTTTCTCTACTCAGTCAGCATGCGTTTTCCTACATGTGTCGTCGTCATTTTCCCGAAGCGCTGCGAAAGTTCGATCAGATCCTGGATATTACGCCGGATGACGTCGATGCGCTGGCCAGAAAGGCGGCGATCGCACAAGCCGAGGGCGATCTGCCCCGTGCCGCAGCGCTCCTCTCTCCGCTCCACCCGGCGGCTGACTACACTCAAGCGTTGGAAACACAAGTTTACCAGGCAATCCTTGAGCACCGCCCCGAACCAGTCATCCCACGGCTAAGAGAAATCTTGTCCAAGCCCGATCCAGCGTTGGGTTTTTTCAATGGTGAACTGCGGTTTTGGTTAGGCTGGGCGCAGGAAGTCGCCGGCGACCATGTCGCCGCGCAGGAAACATGGAGACAGGCGCGCCGCGAAATGGAACCTTTGCTCAAAGAACAGCCGGAAAATTACAGGCTCATGGGACATCTCGCACTGACCAATATGGGTCTGGGCGACAAGGCCGCTGCGTTCACCCTGGCCGAGCGGGCAGTGACCATGAATCCGATCGTGAAAGACGCGTTGACCGGTCCTACTCCCATCGACATCCGAGCCAGGGTAGCGGCGCGCATGGGTGAACCCGACCGCGCCATCGCCGCTTTACAGAAACTGCTCTCGACGCCTTACGCTGACGCGCTCTCTTCAGGCGTGCCGCTTACTCCAGCGCTCCTCCAGCTCGATCCAATGTTCGATCCGCTCCGGAACGATCCGCGCTTCCAAAAACTCGTGGCCTCGCCTACGCCTAACGATACCCCGGTGGTGGCTGGTATCGCGGTGCTTCCATTTGCAAACTTAAGCAGCGACAAGGAGAACGCCTATTTTGTCGAGGGCGTCCAAGACGAAATCCTGACGAGGTTATCCAAGATCGCTGATCTGAAGGTCATCTCGCGGACATCTACACAGCATTACAAAAGCGCGCCGGAAAACGTGCCCGAGATCGCTCGACAACTTGGCGTCGCCTACGTCCTTGAAGGAAGCGCGCAGAAGCGCGGCGATTCCGTGAGAGTGAACGTGCAGCTGATCAAAGCTGCCAATGACTCCCACCTTTGGGCCGACACGTTTGATCGCAAACTGACCGATATTTTCGCCGTTGAGAGTGAGGTAGCCAAAGCCATCGCCGACCAATTGCAGGCGAAACTCACCGGTCCGGAAGAGCAAGTCATCGCCGCCAAACCAACAAACAATCCTGACGCGTATGATGCGTACCTGCGTGGCCTGGCTTACACCCTCAAAACGATAAGTACACCCGGCAGCATTCTTGGCGCACAGAAGTATCTCAGAGAAGCTGTGCGCCTGGACCCGAAGTTTGCACTTGCTTGGGCGCTCCTGTCATGGGTTAACGCCTCCGGCTACAGCACACTGACTCTTCAACCAACCCTCGCGGTCCGTGAAGAGGCGCGGCAGGCAGCCGAAACAGCGCTCGCTCTTCAGCCTAATCTAGGCGAAGCCGTAGTAGCCAAGGGATATTACCACTACGCTTTCCTAAAGGACTACGACACGGCGGTGCGTTACTTGGAGCAAGCGCGTCCACTCTTGCCAAATAACAGCCGGATTCCTGAATCACTGGCCTATGTCGCGCGGAGGCGTGGCCAGTGGGACCGAAGCGAGTCGTACTTCAACGAAGCCGAGCGGCTCGACCCACGCAACGTTTCTTTACTCACTCAGCATGCGGTTTCTTATAAAGCCCTTCGTCGTTTCAGCGAAGCAGTGCGAAAGTTTGAACAGGTTCTCAATGTAACGCCAGATGACCTGGATACTCTCGTGCAAGAGGCTGGTATCGCACAAGCTGAGGGCGATTTGCCGCGTGCCTCGGCGTTACTCGCTCCACTGCATCCGAACGCCGACGACAACCAAGCCTTGGAAACACAGGTTTATCAATCAATCCTGGAACGCCGCCCGGATCTGGTCATCCCTCGGCTAAAGGAAATACTTGCCAAGCCTGATCCCGCCTTGGGTTATCATGACGGCGAACTGCGCTTTTGGTTAGGCTGGGCGCAAGAAGTCGCTGGCGATCCTACGGCAGCCAAGGAGAGTTGGCAGCAGGCGCGCACCGAACTGGAATTTTTTCTCAAAGAACAGCCCAAAAATTATTTTCTCATTGGGCATCTCGCGTTGACTGATATGAGCCTCGGTGACAAAGCCGCCGCATTCAGCCTGATCGAGCGGGCAATGGCCACGGTATCGATCGAGGAGGACGCTGTGCTTGGTCCGGTGCCAATCGAGATCCTCGCTCGGGTAGCGGCACGCACGGGGGAACCCGACCGCGCCATTGCCGCGATAGAGGAATTGCTCTCGATACCAGCCATAAGCGCACTGGCTTCGAGCGTGTCGCTTACTCCTGCGCTGCTGCGGCTCGATCCAATGTTCGATTCACTGCGAAACGATTCCCGCTTCCAGAAGCTCGCATCACCCGGCCCGAAGTAACAGCTGGGAACATCGTATACGCGACATCCTCATCGCGGGCGCGGGCTCCGCCGCGACGCTTTTCGCCGCTGCACGGATTCAGCAGCCCAACGCCTTAACCGCGTAACCACTTTTCGCGTAACCTCTCGTCAAATTTCCGGCTGTACATCCGTGAAAGGCCAAGAAATGAAATCTGACGACGAGAAATCAAAGAAGGCGAAATACAACGCCTTCGATCTTTTATTTATGAGAGCATTATTCAACTTCGCCAAAACAATTGCGTTACCAGCATTTTCCGCGCTCCTTGCGTGCGGTGCTACGGCGGTGCGCGCTCAAACGGCAGTCGATAGTTTTGATCCGAACGCGGACTTCCAGATTAACGCCATGGTTGAGCAGCCGGATGGGAAAGTCATCATTGGAGGCGAGTTCACAACGCTCGCGCCAAATGGCGGCCCAACGGTTCAGCAACTTCGCATTGCCCGCCTTAATCCAGATGGCACGCTGGACACCGCTTTCGCGGCGGGCGCTCTGGGCGCAAACGGGGATGTGCACACAATAGCGCTCCAGGCCGACGGCAAGATCATAGTCGGCGGCGAGTTCACGGGCATCGGCGGACAAGTGGGCTATCATATCGCGCGACTCGATCCAGCAACAGGCGCGGCCGATCCGTCGTTCACCTCTTACACAAATGATATCGTCTATGCAGTCGCCGTGCAGGCAGATGGGAAGATTCTAATAGCCGGGCAGTTTACCCTTGTCGGCGTGGTCCCCGTCCAACAGGCGCGCAACCGGCTGGCCCGGCTCGATCCAAACGGTGCGCCGGATTCGTTCGATCCCAATCTGAGCGATATCGCCTTTTGCCTCGCGCTCCAGGCGGACAGCAAAATTCTGGTTAGCGGCCAGTTCACCACTGTCGGCGGCGGGGTGATGCGGAATGCCATCGCACGGATCGACCCAGTCACTGGTGCGGCGGATTCGTTCGACCCACATGCGACCGCAGGCGACATTGTCCGCTCAATCGCGGTGCAATCCGACGGGAAGATTATCGTCGGCGGCGGGTTCGGCATCATCGGCGGACAGATACGCTCTGACATAGCGCGACTCGACCCTGTGACGGGCGGGGCGGATTCGTTTGATCCGGAGGCGCACGGCGATGTCCGCAGCATCGTGCTCCAGGCGGACGGCAAGATTCTCGTAGGCGGCTTTTTCCATGGCGCAAACAGCATCGGCGGGCAGACACGCAACTACATCGCGCGGCTTGATCCGGGCACCGGCCTGGCGGATTCGTTTGACCCGAACGCGAGCGATTTTGTCCAAGGCATCACGGTGCAAACGGACGGGAAGATCCTGGTAGGTGGTCGTTTCAACACGCTCGCCCCGGACGGGGGCCTCACGGTAACTCGCAACCACATCGCCCGACTAACTACCGACGGCGAGCCTACACCTACACCAACTGTAACCCCAACATCGACGCCGTGCACGGGGAGATGCACACCGACGCCGAGGCCGCGTCCTACTCTGCGCCCGCGTCCGTGAGCTTTGGTTTCAGTTGATAAGAGTGCCGCGATGCCACCTCGGCGCGGGGCTGTCTCCTAGTGCTGGCAAACGAAGAGAATTTCGGCAAGCTGCCGAAAACGACAGACTGGAATCCCCAAGCGTTCCGTAACCCGGGCCGTTTTATGGTCAAGTAGCGCACGAATCGAAGATTGAATTGAGCTCGCGGGGATAAGTCTGCGCGAGCTCGTTCTTTTATGCGGCATAATTTTAGGTGTGCCGAGTTCCACGAAGGCGGCGCCGTTGGCTATGTACACAAAATTGTTGGGCGCGACAGCCGTGCCACCGGTAAAGAGAGCGCACCTTCCCGGTAGCCGCCTCAACGATTCAAACGTTTTAACCGCTTAACGCGGCGCAGTCACTTTCCTCGTAACCTCAGGCCGAATTTCCGGCTGTACACCTGTAACCACGACGAGCCCACATCAAAGCTTCACTCTGAATAAGACGGAACGACAAGAAATATGACAACCCTACTCACAAGCAATTCGATCGACCGATCGGGCCGGCGATTTGGCCTTCTCTTAACCGGAATGCTGCTCAGCTTCGCCTTGCTTGCGCTGGCGCCGCAAGCGCGTGCGAGTTGCCAGGAAGGCTGCGACCCCAACACTAGCAACACCTATCTGGGCGACGATGCATTGGTGGATAACACGACCGGCAGCGAGAATACCGCCGTCGGTCAGGCAGCCCTTGCAAATAACACGACAGGTTTTGCAAACGCGGCCAGCGGTTATTCGGCACTCATCTCTAACACCAGCGGCTACCAGAATACGGCTGATGGATTTTCTGCCCTCTGGGGAAACACTACTGGCAATAGCAACACGGCTATCGGTTGGTTCGCGCTCGGAAGCAATCAGACCGCCTCTTCCAACACCGCCACTGGCAACGCCGCCCTCAGCGAGAACACAACTGGCAGCGAGAATACTGCACAAGGAGCTCTGACGCTTAATCATAACCAGACCGGGAGTAGAAACGTCGCGGCCGGTGCAAACGCTCTCTACCTCAACGTGGTCGGCGGCGACAATACGGCCACTGGTTATAATGCGCTTTATCACAACACTGCCAGCTATAACACAGCCACCGGTTATCAGGCGCTGGAGAGCAACACCACCGGCAGTAACAATACAGCCGACGGTCTCGACGTGCTCAATACCAATACAACCGGTAGCAACAATACGGCAGAGGGCTTTGAAGCGCTCTTCCACAACACCACCGGCGACAACAATACGGCAATCGGTTATCAGGCGCTTTATCAGAACACAACCGCCAATAGCAACACCGCAATCGGTCTTGGTACGCTCCAAAACAATACCACCGGCTCCGGCAACATCGCGCTGGGTCTTAGCGCCGGCTTCAATGTCACGACGGGCAGTAATAATATCGATATCGGTAACAATGGTATAGCTGGTGATTTCGCCAGGATCCGCATCGGCACCAAACCAATTCACAAGAACACTTTTATCGCCGGGATTTTCGGGGTGACGGTACCGACGGGCCTACCGGTGCTCATAGATAATAGTGGTCACCTCGGCACGACGACATCCTCCGCGCGTTTCAAGGAAGACATCCAGCCGATGGACAAGGCAAGCGAAGCAATCCTTTCGCTTAAACCGGTGATTTTTCGCTACAAGCAAGAACTTGATCCAGCCGGTACCCCACAATTCGGCCTGGTAGCTGAGGAGGTCGAAAAAGTGAATCCTAAACTGGTCGGGCGTGATGACGATGGAAAGCCATACAGCGTTCGTTACGACGCCGTAAATGCGATGCTGCTTAACGAGTTCTTAAAAGAACATCGCAAGGGCCAGGAGCAGGACGCGAGGATCAACAAATTATACTCAGCCCTGGCAGAGCAACGGCAGCAAATTGTAGCGCTCACCTCGCTGGTGAAAGGGCAGGCCGTGCAAATCAAGAAAGTCAGCGCGCAACTAGCGGGAGACAAATCCAGAGCGCTCCTAATGGCAAAACAATCCATAGAGAGAGAACCACGCAAAGATAACCTCCAATGAAAAATCAAGCTCAATACATTAACGTAATCGCTCCACGCGACAATTGGCTCCGCTGCTATTGGCGACGAAATCTGTTTGTTCTGGCGCTGGCAGTTGGCGGCAGCTGTTTTGCGCTCGCGCCATTCATGCAGGCGGTTAGCCCGCCACCGGACGGAGGCTACTCCAATGGTAATACCGCTGAAGGGACAGATGCGCTCTTTAGCCTGACAACCGCTTCCCAGAATACGGCCGTTGGTCTTGACGCGCTTCACGATACCACCATAGGAGGTTTCAACACCGCGCTTGGCGCATATGCTCTTGAGTCAAACACGACTGGAGCCTTCAACACGGCCGTAGGCTCTGGCGCCCTCGATTCCTGTGTCACCGCGAGTCAGAACACGGCCGTCGGTTTCGACGCGCTCCTGGCGAATGCGAGCGGGACAAACAACACGGCCTCCGGCTATATTGCACTCTGGTCGAACACCAGTGGCACGAGCAACACTGGCCTCGGATCCAATGCCCTCGCGTCAAACACGACCGGGAGCAGGAATGTGGCCGTTGGCATGAGGGCCCTTGCGATCAACCAGGCTGGGATCGACAATACCGCTATCGGCGTCAACGCTCTCGCCGCCAACGAGGCCGACTATAATACCGCGAGCGGGTATCAGGCACTAGAGAGTAACACTACAGGCAGCAACAATACTGCCCATGGGCTCGACAGCCTTTATGTTAATACTACCGGGAGCAACAACACCGCCAATGGCGCTCAAGCGCTCTTCAGCAATGTGGGAGGCAACGCCAACACTGCGGAAGGCAGCCTTGCCCTTCATGAAAACACCAGCGGTATCAATAACACCGCTCTTGGGGCCAATGCTCTCTACGGAAACACCACCGGCTCTACGAACATTGGGATCGGTTTCAGCGCCGGTTTCAGTCTTACCAACGGGAACAACAATATTGACATTGGCAACCTCGGCGTCGCCGCTGAATCGAACACCATTCGGATCGGCACCGCCGGCACGCAGACGGCCACCTTTATCGCGGGGATCAAAGGTGTGGTGATTAACGGGGGCCCGGTAGCCATCAGCAGCACGGGGCAACTCGGTCAACGACCTTCTTCGGCCCGCTTCAAGGAAGCGATTGAACCGATGGACAAAGCGAGCGAAACGATCCTTGCTCTCAAACCGGTCACTTTCCGCTATAAGAAAGAACTAGATCCTGATGGCGCCCCTGAGTTTGGACTCATCGCGGAGGAAGTAGAAAAGGTGAACCCCGACTTAGTGGCGCGTGACGATCAAGACAAGCCTTACACGGTGCGTTATGAAGCCGTGAACGCGATGTTACTCAATGAGTTTCTCAAAGAGCACCGCAAGGTGGACGAATTAAGATCTACTGTCGCAACGCAAGGAGCGACCATCGTGCAGCAAGACGGCAAGATACAGGAACAGGCAGCGACGATCACACAGCTAGCGAAAGGGATGAAGACCGTAACAGCTCGCCTCGACGAACAGGCATCGCAAATCCAAAAGGTGAGAGCGCAGCTTCAAATCGGCAAAGTTGCGCCGCGACTTATTGCCAACAACCGCTAGCGCCGGGTCCGAACCGTGCAAACTCCGATAACTAATACAAATGAATCTGGCAGAACCGTCTTTTCGCCGGCGGAGCCGCCGCGCCTCTTTCAAACACGCAACCGAAGCTAGGAACAATAGATGAAGAACACTCCTTATGAAAGGTCAATCCTACCCACAAACTAGATCATGCCTTCTCGCTTGCAGTTGGCTCTGCCGTTCACAGCATCCTAGGTTAATTCTCCTCGGCGCGGCGAGCGCTTGGTTCGGGCTCTCCCTCCCCGTAATCGCGACCTGCCGGCAGGGCTGTTCGAGCAGTAATACTTATCTGGGCGACGAAGCTCTAGTTGATAACCTCGGCGTCCAGAACACCGCCGTCGGTGATCTTGCGCTGACCAACAACACCTCCGGCGAGTTCAATACGGCGGTCGGTGGCTATGTGCTGGCCTCTAACACGACCGGCGAGGGGGACACCGCGGTGGGATACGGCGCGTTGTTCTCAAACACCGCCGACGCTAATACCGCCGTTGGAGCGTACGCGCTCTTCGCGCACACGATCTATTCCGGCAATACAGCTATCGGTTACGAGGCGCTCTACACCGGCGGCAAGTGGAATAACACGGCTATCGGCGCCTACGCATTGTACAGCGCAGGCTCGATCGCGGAAGAGAACACAGCGATCGGCTTTACAACGTTGGCGGTCAACACCAGCGGGAGTTTCAACGTTGCTACCGGTAATGAAGCATTAGGTAACAATATCAGCGGCAGCAATAACACAGCCACCGGATATGAGACATTGGTCAGCAACCAGACCGGAAACGAAAACACTGCCGACGGCTTTCAGGCGCTGCTTGATACAAACGGCAGTTACAACACTGCTATAGGAAGCCAAACGCTTGTTTACAACTTAACCGCCAATTACAACACCGCAATGGGAACAGGCGCGCTTTACAAGAGTAATGCGGACTCTAATACGGCTACGGGTTATCGGGCACTTTACAGCGATACAACCGGAATACGGAATACAGCCATCGGGGCTACCGCCCTTTACCTTAATGCCACGGGCATCTACAATACGGCCAGCGGTAACGAGGCGCTCTACAGTAGCAACGGGAACTTCAATACGGGTACAGGCCACCGGGCGCTCTACAGCGACACCACCGGAGGGCAGAACACAGCCACTGGCGCTAACGCGCTCTACTTTAATACGGCCGGCAATAACAACGCGGCCGACGGCACCCAGGCTCTTTACAATTGTACCGGGAGCAGCAACACCGGTCTGGGCTATCGCGGGGGCTACAATCTCACAACCGGGAGCAACAACATCGACATTGCCAACGTCGGAGTAGCGGGCGAATCAAACAAGATTCGCGTCGGCACGCAAGGCTCGCACAACGGCACCTACATCGCCGGAATTTATGGCTCGACGGCTGCCAGCGGAATCGCTGTCTTTGTCGATTCGACAGGTCACTTGGGAACCACGACTTCCTCGGCCCGATTTAAGGAGGGCATCAAGCCGATGCGAAATGCGAGCGAAGATATTCTCTCACTTCAACCGGTCACTTTCCGTTATAAATCCGAGTTGGACCCGGCCGGTATTCCGCAATTTGGTCTTGTAGCCGAGGAAGTGGCTAAGGTCAATCCCGACCTGGTGGTGCACGACGAACAGGGCGAGCCTTACTCAGTTCGCTACGAAGCAGTGAATGCGATGTTACTCAATGAATTCTTAAAGGAACACCGCAAAGTGGAAACGCAAGCCAAGATCAATCAGAACCAGGAAGCGGCCATCGCGCAATTGAAATCTGCGCTCCAGCAACGACAGAAAGAGTTCCAGACAACCCTTATGGAGGAGCGAAAAGAGATTCAAGCCCTCGCCGTCGCTCTGAAACGGCAAGCCGTGCAAATCCAGAAGGTGGCCGGTTTGAAGAGAATTAAGCCAGCCGTCTCTGCATCCGAAATGATAGCTGACAATTAACAAAGGCGCTCGCTCAGAAGAACAATCATTCAGAAATCTAGAAGCAAAAAAAGAACAAAAGGAAAAAGGAGTAATGAAAACAACATACATTAGTTTAGTCGCAGTCGTTCTCATGTCGTCATTAGTCTGCATGGTGCAGGCGACATGTATTGAAGTTAACAGCGTGAACACGCCCGGCGATCCGACAGCGTCGTTTGTCATCAGTCAGCCCGGTTCATATTGCGTCCCGAGCAATATCATTGGTGAGAGCGGCAAGAACGGGATCAGGATCGATGCCGATGGAGTCACACTGGACCTGGGCGGTTTCGCCATGCTCGGTGCCGGCGGCTCGCTTAGTGGTGTCTTGATTAATACCCATCTTCACGTCGCTGTTCGTAATGGCTCGATCACTGGCTGGGGGAGCAATGGGCTCGACGGATCGAACAGCGGCCTGGCGCGGATCGACGACTTGCGCACGGACGCCAATGCCGGCGCCGGGATCAGTATCAATAGCGGCAGCCAGGTTAATAACTGTGTCGCGGCTCAAAATGGCGGCGTAGGCATGGGAGGCAGTAACGATGTGCTAGTGACCGGATGTGTGAGCAGCCTCAATGGGAGCCATGGATTTCAGTTTGGCGGTGGCTCCATTCTCAAGTCATGCTTGGCCTACAACAACGGTGGCGCTGGAATCACCACAAGTTCCGTCAGCAGTTTAACGGTCATCGATTGTAATGCTCACTTCAATACAGGCTTTGGCATAGCGGGCCCAAAACGGACGTTTGTTACCGGCTCTACTGGAGAGGAGAATCGCGGGGGAGGAATATCCGTCGGCGGTTCCAGCACGGTTAGCAATTGTAATGCGAGCGGAAATACCGGCGTGGGGATTATCGCGTCCGTCGGAAGCGCAGTTACCGGCTGCACGGCTTCCGCTAATACGGGCGATGGCATCGTGGTTGATAACCTTAGTTCAGTCCAAGGCAACACCTGCCAGGGGAACGGCGTGGGAGGCGGTAATGGCGCCGGCGTTCACGTCACCGGCAGGGCGAACCGCGTTGACGGCAACATGACGGCAAGCAACGATCGTGGAGTGGACGTAGATGCGGGTGGCAACTTCGTTGTGCGCAACGATGCTACTAATAACACAACGAACTTCGACATCGTCCCCGGCAACACCAACGCCAACGTCGAAACACCCGGAGCAAATTTTGTCCTAACCCGGCCCTGGGCAAACTTCACGCACTAAAGTCGCTTCGGACGAATCCGTCTTTCGCTACGAATGATCCATAAACACCAATCGAAACCCAAACTCGCATGAAAACATCAGTCATTAACAGATTCACTCCCTGGGAAATATCCTCCTGGTTCACAAGAGCAACACTTTTCGTAGGCGTCGGCACTTTGATCTGGCTCGGAGCTTTTCCTGCCAGCCGGGCGGTCACTCCTCCGCCGGATGGCGGCTACGCTAATGAAAACACCGCCGAAGGCACCGATTCCCTCCTGGCCCTGAGCACCGGCAGTGGAAATACGGCCCTCGGTTATGAAGCTCTTCATGCCGTCACGACGGGCAATGACAACACGGCTACCGGCGCTAACGCGTTGTTTTTTAATACCATAGGAGGTGATAATACGGCAACAGGCGCCTTTGCGCTCCTTAATAACACAACCGGCAACGCCAACACCGCGACCGGTTCTTTAGCTCTGGAACTGAACACGACCGGCAGCAACAATACGGCTACGGGTTACAATGCGCTTCTAAAGAACAGTACTGCGAGCAATAATACGGCCACGGGCTACAGCGCCCTTTATTCGAACACCACCGGAACCGACAATACGGCCCACGGCGCCAATGCACTCTATAGTAACACGACCGGGAACAGAAACGTGGCTAATGGCTCGAGCGCCCTCTACAGCAACCAGACCGGGATCGACAACACCGCGACCGGCGTCAATGCACTTTACGCTAACACCGGGAACTACAATACCGCGACCGGTTATCAAGCGCTGGAAAGCAATACTACTGGCAGCAACAATACCGCGCATGGTCTTGACTCTCTCAATGTCAATACCACCGGCAGCAATAACACCGCCAATGGGGCTTATACGCTTTTTAATAACCTGGGAGGGAATGCTAATACCGCGGAGGGCTACCTCGCGCTGCACGAGAATACCAGTGGAATTGATAATACCGCACTCGGAACCAGTGCTCTTTACGGAAATACGACTGGCTCCTTCAACATCGGCATTGGTTCCGGCGCAGGCTTTCTTCTTACCACCGGCAGCAATAATATCGACATTGCTAACCTGGGTGCGGCGGGCGAATCAGGCATTATCCGTATCGGAACGGCGGGGACACAAACTGCCGCATACATCGCCGGAATTAAGGGCGTGCCGGTGACGGGAGCGCCGGTAGTGGTTAGCAGCACAGGTCAAACCCATAACTTCGTGCTGGTCCCGGTGCATGGCCACTGACCGGACGGTATTCGTTAACCAATCCAAGTAGCGCAGGCTGCATCCCCGCCGCTAGCTCCCCACATCCGGGGTAACCGCTATGCTTCGTTAAAGTGACGGCCGAACATTTGCGTTTTAAAAGGACGGCCGCTCCGATCAAACATCAGCGGGCACTTGGTCACGACGTACTCATGGCGCGCCGTAGTTTTACACGAAGGCGGCTGCGTAAGCGGAGCCGTGGTCCTTTGGATCCGGTCCAATGCGATTATTTGTGTTCATTCGTGGTTGGAAAGAAATCCCAACTTTCCACGTAACCTCGGAGCGAATTTTGCACAGTACACTGGTGAATGGCCATAAATGACTCCTCCCCTGCATGCCGGAGCCCTCGGCAACGGCGGTAACGATGAGAATTCACAAGGCGAAAACAATGAACAAACCAAACCCATGAAAACAATAACCAATATTAACTATTCGGCGTTCACGCTATTCGTGCTTGCTTGCTTTACGCTTTCGCCACAACTGCACGCGATCAGTCCGCCACCCGGCGGCTGCTATTCCAATTATTGCACAGCGGAAGGGTGCAATGCGCTTCAACTTCTCGGGAGTGGTTTGGGAAACACCGGAATAGGATGGTCTTCGCTTTCTTCCGTTGGCGACAGCAGCTTTAATACCGGTGTAGGCGTTGGAGCGCTCACGCTAAACAGCGCAGACTCCAACACCGCAGTAGGCGCAGCAGCGCTGTTGCTTAACACTGCCGGCACACAGAATACGGCGATCGGGACAGACGCGCTGGTCTACAATGCCAACGGCAATTACAACAATGCCGTAGGCATGTCCGCACTGCGCAATAACATCGACGGTTTCGCCAATAACGCCGTTGGCACTGGCGCGCTTGAAGCGAATATTCACGCCAATTCAAACACTGCTATTGGCGATGCCGCGCTCTCGAATAATGACTCGACCGGACACGGCATTGCAAATAGCAACACAGCCGTTGGCGCTGGAGCGCTCACCAACAACGTTGATGGCGCTGATAACATTGCGTTGGGTGTCAATGCCGGTAGCCTCGCAAGCGGTAACAATAATATTTATATTGGCGACGCAGGTACCAGTGACGAAAGCAATGTCATTGCGATCGGTGCGCTCGCTGCTACGGGAACTCCTTACACGAAATGCTTTGTCGGCGGTGTTGCTAACGTGTTTCCTGGATCCAATTTTGAGTCGGTAGTAATTGACTCTCTCGACGGTCAGCTTGGTGTAACGCCTTCCTCGGCGCGATACAAGAAGGACATCAAGCCGATGGACAAGAGCAGTAAAGCGATCTTCTCACTTAAACCAGTGACCTTCCACTACAAGAATGACACTACTAATACGTCACAGTATGGCTTGATTGCTGAGGAGGTCGCAAAAGTGAATCCTGCACTGGTCGCCTTGGATAAAGAAGGAAAACCCCACAGCGTGCAATACATGAAGATCGACGCGATGTTGCTCAACGAATTCCTTAAAGAGCACCGCACGGTTCAGAAACAACAAAAAGAACTTGATGCTCTCAAGACGGAACTGAAAAAGCAGGCGGAGCTTGTTCAAAAGGTGAGCGACAAAGTCGAATCGAATAAGTCAGTACCGCAAACGGTGGCCCGTTAGTCGATAAGCGTGTCGCCGAATACCTTAGCATTTCACAATCGGGCGCCCCGCATTTACAGCTTACAGAACTCAAAGCCTCGCATTTGGGCTGATCGCTGAAGAAGCGGCCGAAGTAAATCGGGATTTGATAGCACACAACGCCCAGGGACAGCCCGAGAGCGTGCACTACGAAATGGTGAACGAAATGCTGCTCAACGAGTTCCTCATAGAGCACGGGACAGTGCGGGAACAGGGAGCGACAACTACAGAACTGAAGAAGCAAATTGCAGTGCTCACAGCGGGCCTACAGAAAGTCACCGCAAAGCTTGAGGCGAGAAAGCCTGCTCCGCAAGTGGTCAACGATCCCTAAGCCGTCGGTCCAGTCGGGTCTTAATCACTGAAGTTCTATCTTCAGTTCAACAATCCAGCGTCTACAAAAAGTGGAAATAAAAAATATGCCAACACTCCGGTCCGAACAATCCGGCCTCAATACCAATGGACGGGAGCCCATCACGGAGGCAGCTGCTTTCATTCACAATTGAATCAAAGGAGAACATTGATCTTGTGAGGCGTGAACACCCACCAATAGACCCTTCATTTTCCGGGTCGAGCACGCTGTGAAGGAAGCGAGATCTACTGGCTTACTTTCGCGTTCGCCGTTCGGCGTGATTCTTTTGCCGGGTTCATTTCGTTGATTTTTCGATGCAAAGGCCGCCGACTGATGCCGAGTTTTTTGGCAGCCGCGGCATGCGAAACCAGCCGTCCTCATCCCGCGACAGCAGAAGCAAAACGAGACACTGACTGCAGGTCTCCAACAAGTGAATGATCTGCTGGAGTCACAGTGAAAAGTCCTCATCGCGCCAAAAGCTGATCGCAGCGTGCGATCTTCTCGGCGACTGCTCCTAACTCAGAACGCTCATCAGCGCGAAGATTGCCACTCGCCTGCAACTTCTGCATTAAGTCCAAACCAACCCTATACATTTGGCGCGCGTTATCCCAATCCTGTCTGATAGCAACCGCCGATGCCGTTTTGTCAGCCGTTAGGGTGGCATAAGCATCACCCACATCTATAAAGGTATTAGCACGCACATCCCGCTGGCCGATGCGATCTGGTATATCAACAGTTTGGTTCAAAAGCTCGGCTGCTTTCGCGCAATCTCGGCGCCCCGAGGTAAAATCTCCAGCTTTTGCTTCCGCTTCGCTAAGGTGCACGCGAATAACAATTATGTCGGTGGGTAATTCTTGGTGCATCGGGTCAAGGGCGAGTTTTTTTTCATACATTTCAAGAGCACGTCGATAGTACTGAATTGCGTCTGAATAATTACCAAGCTGTTTTGATAGATCGCCGATCCGGAAGGTAGAGTAGGCAAAGTCCCCGCGGACTAGCGCATTCGCCGGATCGATCGCGAGCGACTGTTCTTCGATAGCAATTTTCTTCTGAAAACTTTCGAGCGCGCCGCGATAATCCTTGAGGCCTGCCCGGTAATCGCCGTCATTTTGCCAATCAATCGCCAGCTCGCGCCGGTAACCGTTGTTAGTGGGATCTTCTGCAACCAGAGCCTGGCGCAAGGCGAGCGCTTTACTGTTACTATCGAGGGCGGCGCTCGTTAACGCATCGCTGCTTTGGTATAAAGCGCGACCAATCATCTTATAACTATCCGCTAACTCGAAGCGCGATTCCCGGTCGCCCGGATTGGCCGCGACTAAGTGTTCACGAATGGCGAGGGCCTTGCGATGTTGTTCCAAAGCTCCTTTCATGTCACCCCGGTACTCCAGGGCCGTCCCGACATGACCATAGACGCCTGCCAGTTGGCGGTCGAACTCACCCGGGTGTTCCGCAGCTAACCGGGAGTAAATCGCGAGCGCCTTCTGAAATAATTGCAGCCCTCGCGGTGCCTGGTTTGTGTCTAATAACTCGTTCCCAATCTTTTCGTAGTTCGCGGCGAGGTCTTGCCTATCCTGCACGTTGCCAGATCCGCCCGCAACCAGCGCTTCGCGGATCCGACGTGCCTTATAATAACTCTTAACTGCGCCTGCCCGATCACCCAAATTGGGGCTGAATCGCTCACCGCGCACGTCACCGACGCGTTCGTAGGCGGCAGCTAACTCGCGCTGCAAATCGGGATCGCCTCCGGCTTCCTTGGAAAGGCTATCCAGGTAAGTGAGAGTATCTTTCACTAACCGCTCACGCACCCGGAGCGCCCCGGGAAGTTCTTTAATCGCATCGTGATAGTCGAAGAGAACCGAATGGGCGAGTTGTCTCACATCCTTGAAACGCCGCTCCGCCTGAGCTCCTTCGCGCATGGCGCGACGCATCTGCCAGACAGTTGTAACAACGCCTGCTAGCAAGGTGACAAACAAGAGTGCCGCAGCCCCGACCGTAATCTTGTTGCGCCGGACGAATTTTGTCGTGCGATAACCGATCGTGTCTTTGCGGGCAACGATTGGCAGCGACTGCAAATGTCGCCGAATATCTTCAGAGAATTGCTCGACTGATCGGTAACGCCGCTCTGGTTCTTTACGCAACGCCATCAAAACGATGTTGTCCAGGTCTCCGCGGAGAGAGCGTGACTTCAGACCCTTCGCGACAATACTCGGCTTATGCGGTTCAATTGTCGTAACGGCGTGCTCAATCTCAGAAGGCGACTTTGTAGTAACATGATAAGGGGATTTGCCCGTTAACAGCTCATAAAGGATGACTCCTAACGCATAGACGTCGCTCGCGGTCGTGACTGGTTCACCGCGCACTTGTTCAGGGCTGGCGTATTCTGGAGTCATCAACCGCGCTCCAGTCCTTGTAACTAATGAGTGCGGGACATCGCCGACCTGGAGGATTTTGGCGATCCCAAAGTCCAACAACTTGGGCACACCCTCCGCGGTAACTAGAATATTGGAGCGCTTAAGGTCACGATGAATAACAAGGTGACGATGCGCGTGAGAGACCGCCGCGCAGACTTCCCGAAATAACGTTAGCCGCTCGTTAACTGAGAGCCTTTCACAGTAGTCATTGATAGGAAACCCCTGAACATACTCCATGACAAAGTAAGGCAAACCATCTTCTGTCGTTCCGCCATCGAAGAGCCGGGCGATATTAGGATGATCGAAGCTGGCCAGGATCTGCCGTTCATTGCGGAAATGGTCAAGAACTGAATCGGTGTCCATCCCACGTTTGAGGAGCTTGATCGCGACATACTTCTCATATTGCTGGTCCGCCCGCGCCGCGAGATAAACGGCCCCCATGCCGCCGCGGCCAATCTCTTTCATAACTCTGTAGTTACCGATGTGCCATTCCTCATCCTGTACCTCTGCTTCCTCGAGAATGCTTTCGAACACTTGTTCCGAACTTTCACCAGCCGCTTCTACTCCTTCTTTGAGAAAACAACCTACGCAGATACCATCGCTTGTGCGCGTGCTGGACCCGCAACGCTCGCACTTACTCCGGGTATCTTCCAGGTCACTTCTCATTTATCACCTGCCAACTTGTTCATCCGGCGCTTGCCAGCACCGCGCAAAGGTGTCGAATCTCCTCATCAATATTTGCCTTGTCTTGCACCGTATTTGCCACTTCATCGCGCAAAAGCCAGCGATAACGTTGTCTCAAGTTATGAAGTTGTTTTTGCACCATTGTAACCGCAATCCCTAACACCCGCGCAAGGTTGTCGTAAGGTATATCCCCACGTTCCGATGTGAGATGCTCGTTCAACGTTTCAAACAAACGAAGCCGGTGTTTCCCTTTGCATTCTTCGCGAAGACGTTCGAGCGCATTTTGCACTACAGTTGTAGCCCAACAAAGATCAAAGAGAGATTCTGGTGGCAGTGACTCGAACCCCTGCGCCGAAGCGGGTAACTGAGAAGTAGCTTTTTCCATCAGGTTATCCCATGAAATAAACTCCATCCTGCCGCCGCGTTTTACCGCGCCGCTTTTCTCTCGGGCATGACTGAGAAAGTTCTGAAGCGACTTAAGCAGATAAGACCGGAATCGGCCTCGATGTTTATCGGCATGTTGTAACCAGTCGCTTTCGAGGATCATGAGAAAGAAATCCTGAGTTAGATCCTCGGCCTCCTGCGTCGAGTAACCGCGCCTGCTCACGAAGAGCAGGATCGGGCGCCAGTAAATATGGCAAAGCTCGGCCAGCGCCCGACGCGCCTTTCGTTCATCATGTCCGGAACCGCCCGCGCACAGCACAAGACTCCAGCGGGTCGTCGCGAATACACGTCGGGCCTGCAGCCCGTCCGGTGTCCCCTCGGTATTCACAAGTAAAAAAGTCGCGACTTTGGCCACCGTGACAAGACAAAATCCCCACTGATCGTCCTCCGCCACGACCTGCGAAACTTTCCAGAGAATCACGCCATAAAAATTCTTCGGAATATTGGCCGGCATTTCCGTTAGAAGCTGGTGAAGCCACTTAAAAAAGGAAATCGATATGAAAAACCAAATGCAACCGACAACAAGTAATCAATTATTACCCTGCTCACGTCACCACGCTAAATGGCAGTACAGAGTGCTTCTCATCCTAGTCGCGTGCGCTGCCGTGTGCCTGGCGTTTCCAGCCGAGGCGCCCGCCCAGGCCTGCGCTACGGAGTGCGATAACGGAACTGGAAATGCGACTTTTGGCTCGACTCGTGACGTCGGGAGTGCCAACACAGCCTTAGGCATTGGCGCCCTCGTGACCAACACAGGCAACGCTAATACTGCAACCGGCGAGTTCGCTCTCTTTGCTAATACATCGGGTTTGAACAACACCGCCACAGGCGCCGCTTCCCTGGAAGATAACACGACCGGGAGCACTAACACGGCGATCGGCGGGATTGCTATGTTAAACAATAGCACTGGCAACAATAACACAGGCGTCGGTTTCTCGGCACTTTGGGGAAACACGACTGCGAATGAGAATACGGCCATAGGCGGCTTCGCACTTTCCAATAACGGTAGCGGAAGCGACAATACCGCCACTGGCTATGGCGCGCTC
>DASTMV010000051.1:0-23538 GCA_035713885.1 Candidatus Udaeobacter sp.
AAATCTTATCAGCAGCTACGTGCATTCGAGTCACCCGCGGAATGTGCGCGCCGAAAAGCCTCGCGGAACGACGTCGATCTTAAATCCACAGGGTGCGATCGAAAGTACGATATTGGATGGCTTCGCTGACATGTTCGGGCGAGATTCCGGTTTTGCCATCAAGGTCGGCGATCGTGCGTGAGACCTTGAGGATGCGATCGTAGGCGCGGGCGCTGAGGTTCAATTCGCTCATCGCGATGCGGATCAATTCTTGAGAATCATTGCTGAGTTTACAATGCTCCTTGAGTTGTCGCGTCGCCATACGTGCGTTGCAGTTGATTTTGGGCTCGTTTTGGAAACGTCGCTGTTGACATTCCCGAGCACAGACGATGCGATCGCGAATGGCAGCAGAACCTTCCTCGGGACGTTCACTGGCGACATCGCGATATTCCACGGCAGGCACTTCGATGTGCAGGTCAATTCGGTCGAGCAGCGGGCCGGAGATTCGTTGGCGATACCGCTGCACCTGTAGCGGTCCGCATCGGCATTCGCGCTTGAGATCGCCAAAATAGCCACACGGGCAGGGATTCATTGCGGCCACCAGCATGAACTCGGAAGGAAATGTCACGCTGCCCGCCGCACGCGACACAGTGACTTTTCCATCCTCCAGCGGCTGGCGCATCACCTCCAATGCAGATCGTTTGAATTCAGGCAGTTCATCGAGAAAAAGCACGCCATTGTGCGCGAGGCTCACTTCACCGGGATTTGGAAACGTGCCGCCACCGAGCAAACCGATATCGCTGATCGTGTGATGCGGCGCACGAAAGGATCTCTTGGAAACGAAGGATCGTTCGGCATCGAGCAAGCCGGCAATGCTATGGATCTTTGTTGTGTCGATTGCCTCTTCGAGCGATAACGGGGGAATAATGGTCGGAATGCGCTTGGCGAGCATCGATTTGCCGGAACCAGGCGGCCCGATCATGAGGATGTTGTGACCGCCCGCAACCGCTACTTCGATGGCACGCTTCACGTGTCCCTGGCCTTTCACGTCACTGAAATCGACATCGTAATTTTGATGCGTAGCGAAAAATTTGCTTAGATCAGCGCGCGTGGGGAGTTGTGCAATTTCACCGCGCAAAAAGGCGAACGTCTGTCGCAGATTTTGGACGCCGTAAATGTCGATCTTATCGACCATTGCAGCTTCAAGCGCGTTGGCCTCCGGCACAAACAGCGCGCGCTTGCCTCGGCGACGCGCCTCAAGCGCTACCGGCAACACGCCCTTCACTGGCCGCACAGAACCGTCGAGCGCCAGCTCGCCAACAAAGCTAAAATTTTCGAAAGGCGAAGTGTCGAGTTCCTCGGTTACCGCGATCATCCCAAGAGCGATGGGTAAGTCGAAACTCGGCCCTTCCTTTTTAATGTCCGCGGGAGCGAGGTTTATCGTGGTGCGTCCACGGGGCCAATAGTAGCCGCTGTTTGCAATCGCTGTGGTGACACGGTCTCGGCTTTCCTTTACCGCCGCGTCTGGTAGTCCAACGATGACGATAACCGGCTCGCCCCCTGCGCCATTCACCTCGATTTCCACTTCGTAAGCGTCCACGCCGTAAACCGCTGCCGAGTAAATCTTAGCCAACATCGTAACAGCAGAGTCGCAGAGAATTATAGCGCCGAAAAGCGTCAAATATCCACAGATGCAACTACCGCTTGAAAATGTGGTTAAATGTTGGAGGGGTGTGCCATAGAATCTCCGATGTAGCGGGCAGTGAGACCCCCTAAAAAATATTGAACGACAGACGGCGAAGGCATGTCACAGATTCGAATATTTAACCTTGTTAAATACTTCCCCGGATGCTACAACGCGTGATCAACAGGGCATCGACGAATATAATTTATCGGAAGTTGTCGATCCACTCTCCCCAAATGAACGATGAAAAAGAGTTATATGGCTGCTGAGGATAGCGATACCGGAATTAAGATTTACCTGCGTGAGATCGGTCAAATCCCACTGTTGACTCCAGAGCAGGAGATCGAACTTGCCGCGAAGATCAAAAAAGGCGATCGCGAAGCGCGTGCTCTAATGATCCGCTCCAACTTACGCCTAGTAGTGAAGATCGCGCACGACTACGCGAATCTTGGTCTGCCCCTGCTGGACTTGATCTCCGAGGGCAACATCGGCCTGATGAAAGCGGTTGAACGGTTCGATCCTGCAAAGGGTGGCAAGCTGAGCACTTACGCCGCGTGGTGGATCAAGCAGTCCATCAAGCGCGCGTTAGCGAATCAAAGCAAGACTATTCGCCTTCCCGTGCATCTGGTGGATAAAATCTCAAAGATGCGCCGAGTCTCACTGCAAATGAGTGAAGAACTCGGGCGCGAACCTACTGACGATGAGCTTGGGGACGAGATCGGTATCGCCAGCGGAAAAGTTTCGCAACTGAAGACTGTCTCGATCCGCCCGGCATCGCTCGACGCGCCGATCAGCGATGATGATTCCACGGAATTCGGTGAAATTGTAGGCGACGAGGAAGCGCAGACCCCGTTTGAACTGTTGCGCGATAAAAATTTGCGCAACGAAGTGGGGGGACTGCTTGATGTCCTCGATGATCGCGAGAAAAAGATCATCTTCCAGCGCTTCGGCCTCGACGGCGGAAAGCCTAAAACCCTCGAAGAAGTCGGAAAAAAATTCGGCGTCACTCGGGAGCGCATTCGGCAACTGCAAAATATCGCGCTCTCCAAACTCCGCCGTGCACTGGCGAAAAAAGAGCGCCCAGTGGATGTGGAACTCCCGGTAGAAGCTTGACCTTTGCCGCAGTTCAGGTTTTCACCTAAGCGGAACGGTAAATTCGCGCATTTCTTTGGAGCGGATCTTGGTTAGGGCGACCCCGTATTGAGCAAGCGGGACGCGGTGAGCGTGTACAGCGGGAAGCGTCGCGTCGTCAGTGTTTTACATTATTTCAGTTTGCCGTTGATCTCTTTTGCCAAGTCCAGATGCTCCTGAATTACTTTGGCTGTGTCGTCGGCAAACTTTTTCACATCGGCATCGCTCCCACTGCTGGCTTCCTCCTTGAATTCAGCAAGGTCCTTTTCATGATCTTTAACCATCATGTCCATGTAGGTCTTGTCTGAACTCCATTTAGTGGTGTGCTCTTTGTTGGGAAGTTCGACTCCCTTTTTTGAAGCAAGGGACTTGAGTTCATCGTTGGCTTTGCCGTGATCGGCAACCATTCGTCTGCCGAATGACTTCACATCGTCGCTTTGACCCTTCTGTTCAGCTACCTGACCCATAGCGACTTCCATCATGCCGCCTTTGGCGGCCTTCCTCATGAAAGTCTTGTCCTGAGCGCTTAAAGACGAACCCTCGCCAGTCGGCGTGGTTTCCGCCCTGGCCAGGTTTATCGCCCCGATTACGAGGAGAAGCGTACATAACTGCGAAACAATTCGGATTTTCGTTTTCATGGTTTTGTTTAGTTAATCGTGCCGGGAACCCCCAGCCTCAACTACCAATCGAAGCCGAAGTGCCCGTTGGACGCGAAAGAATTACGTTTCTGCGTTAGGTATGCTCCCCGCGCTATGAGCCGGACATATTGCGTTCGTACGACCTTTCCACCCTCTGGGCGACGTCGCGGTAGCCGTAATCCACTTCGTAAATCTGCTTCATACACGCAAGCGAGTTTTCCGCCTTATTCATTCGCTCGTAGATGATGCCGAGATTGTAGACGATCTCCTTTTTCATTCCGTCCATGGAGACAATTTCCTGCGACGCTTCCTCCAGTTGCTTCACTGCAAGATCTAGCATGCCAAGCTCCCCATAACAGCAACCTAGCAGGTTCATAGCTTTCAATCGCGCGTGCGGATTTTGGCGCGCACGTTGTAGCTCCGGCACAGCGTCGCGAAAACGGCCGGCATTGAAAAAATTCTCACCCAATTCAAATCGCAACTGCAGATCAGTTGGGTTACGCGTCACTCGTGCCTGCGCATCGGTAATCCGGATTTGAGCGCGGTTAATCTTAGCTACGCGTACTTGCTCCGATTTCTGCAAGTACAATTCGTCTGCTAAATCATGCGCTGACAGAGATTGCTCCTGTTCGGCAATTTCGCCTTCGAGGCACTTAACTTTTAAATCGCAAATCTTACGAAGCAATTCCGTATCCGTATCTTTGGTCAGATCGGCGGCGTACTGATACCACCGAATCGCCGCCGGCAAGTCGTCCTTTTGCTCGCTCAACGTTGCCAAACGTCGGGCAAATTCCAGGTTTGCAGGTTCCGCCTGGTGCCGCGCGTATGTCTCCCCAATCTGTTGATCCAGCGCTTCGCCGGTGAGCCGCTTCCGGCTCTGCTGCTCAAGTGAAATCGCTTCCTCCTTATCCTTGATTAGATCGCGATAGCTTTCAGCTTGCGCCCAGCCGCCCTTCTCGATCGAAACTCGCGCCAAGGCATGTTTGCCAAGGCGCAGCGCTTCGGCGTCAAGCGGATTGATTGCTGTGATTTGGTTGTATACTTCCACTTCGTTTTCGTGGTCGCCAAGCTGATTGTATAGTTGTCCGAGCTCATGCAGCACTTTCGCATCGCGCGGATTCTCCTCGAGTAATGTTTGTAAAGCGAAAACTCCGATCTCAGGCCAACCCGCCGCCAGTGCAGCCTGCTTCAAAAATAGATTCGCCTGACGATTGTGAGGTTCCGCTTGCAAAACTTCCTCGAGCATTTCCACCGCTCGTTTCGGATCTTTTTTGATTTCCCGGTGGGCCTTCATCGCGCCGATAGGCGCCGTTGAGAGACTAAAAAAACTTTTCTTATCCGATTTGTTTTTCGTAACCTCTGTCCGTCGCAACAGTTGGCGGCCGGTGAGAAACTCGGGCTCTTGCTTGAGGATCTCTTGCAAGAGCGAAATCGCGTACGGAAAATTGCGCAGCTCAATGGCAGATACCGCTTTTAGCCAAAGCGCCCGCAGTCCTTCGTTCAGTTCCTTCTCGGTTTTAACCGGCATCTCGTCCGAATTATAGTTCAGCTCAATGCTCCGTCAGCGGAATTTTGGGCAACGGCAGCCGGCGCACCGGCTGAACGTTACGATGCGATTGATTTCGCAGCTCGAGCACAAATTTCGTCACAACAGATCCAACTGCGGTTTCGGGGATTCCGGCAGGATCTTCCCTGATTTTTTTCGCCGCGATTTAGGTTCGGAGTCAGCGCCGCTGGATTTTTCGAGATGGACAAGAATCTCTTTTGCCCGGTCGAGAATTTCTTTTGGCAAGCCGGCGAGCCGGGCAACCTGGATGCCGTAGCTTTTATCTGCGCCACCGGGAATAATTTTGCGTAGGAAAATAATCTGCTCGTTCCATTCGCGCACAGCGACATTCAGGTTGTAGACGCCTTTGCAATCCTCAGCGAGCTTTGTCAGTTCGTGATAATGCGTCGCAAACAGCGTGCGCGCTTTAATCTTGTCATAGAGAAATTCGGCGATGCTCCAGGCAATCGAAAGCCCGTCGAACGTGGATGTGCCGCGGCCAATCTCGTCGAGAATGACCAAGGAGCGCTCACTGGCGTTGTTGATGATGTTGGCAGTCTCATTCATCTCCACCATGAATGTCGATTGGCCACGACCGAGATCGTCGCTGGCCCCCACTCGGGTAAAAATGCGGTCCACCAAGCCGATCTCGGCGCTTTCTGCCGGAACGAAACTGCCGATCTGCGCCATTAAGACGATGAGCGCGACCTGCCGGATGTATGTCGATTTGCCAGCCATGTTCGGCCCAGTCACGATCGCCAGTCGATTACCTTCGCCATCCAATTCTGTGTCGTTAGGAACAAACCTTTCCTCGACAAGATTTTGATCGAGCACAGGATGCCGCCCATCTTTGATGACCAGTCGCATGGAATCGTTTAAAGCCGGACGGCAATAACGAAACAGTCGGGCCGTTTCGGCCAGCGCGCAGAGCACGTCCAGCATTGCGATGGCATTGGCGGTTTCCTGCATTGGCTCGATCTCGCGCAACGTCTCGTCGCGCAATTTCTGAAACAATTCGTACTCGAGATTGTGGGCGCGTTCGTCCGCGCCAAGAATTTTTGATTCTATATCTTTTAGTTCCGGTGTAACGAAGCGCTCGCCGCCCACAGTCGTTTGTTTCCGCGTGTAATGAGCGGGCACATTCGCGAGATTCGATTTCGTCACTTCGATAAAATAGCCAAACACTGAATTATAACGGACCTTGAGCGATTTGATCCCGGTCGCCCCGATCTCCCGTTCCTGCAGATGGCTGATCCAGTTTTTACCCTCGCGTGATGCCTGTCGTAGCGCGTCAAGGTCATCATGAAAACCGTCTCGAAAAATGCCGCCTTCCTTGAGCGCGAGCGGCGGGTCGTCGACCACCGCCTTCGCGAGCTTGTCCGCCAATGCCGGCATTTCGTGAAGCGCGCTCTGGATAGATCCGGCAAGGGAGGAATTGGATACACGAGCGTGGTCGGTTCCGAAGCTCAAACGCTCGATCAGCTTGCCAAGCTCACCCTTAACCACTGGGATTTGCTGCAGAGACGTCTCGAGCGCGACGAGATCGCGCGCGTTGCCGGACGCCTGGCTGAGTCGTCCGGAAGCGCGCTCAATATCCCGGATAGATTTTAATCCCGCGCGAATTGATGCGAGCAATTCCGGCTCCTGCAAAAGGTCGGCAATCATTTGCTGGCGTCGGTGCAGTTCCCTGAGATCACGCAATGGTTGCAAAATCCAGGCTCGTAATTTTCGTGCGCCCATTGGAGTTTCCGTTCGTTCGAGCACAGCGAGCAGAGTCGCGCCGTGCGAGCCACGCGACTCGACCAGCTCTAGATTTACCTGGGTGGCGGAGTCCAGGAGGACGTAGTCTGCTGGCGCATCGCAGCGGAGAGAGGTCAAATGATCGATTTTGCGTCGCAGTTGATGTTTTAAATAATGGACGATCGCTCCGGCCGCAGCGACTGCTGCGGTCATCTGCGCACAACCGAACCCATCGAGCGATTTGGTTCTGAAGTGTTCGCACAACGTGAAAATCGCCTGTTCCGGCAGAAATGCGTAGCTATCGTATTCGAGCGTATGATCGATCTCGCCGATCTGCCCTTTCTGATGCGGGCTCATCAACAATTCCGCCGGCGAGACTCGTGTGATTTCGTCAAGCAGCCCCCGGCGGTCAGGCGCCTGAGTTAATCGGAACTCGCCCGTGCTAAGATCGGCATAGGCAAAACCAAACACATTGTCATTCAAATACACTGCGCCAAGATAATTACCGCGCTTGGCATCCAACCAGGTTACATCGCTGACCGTGCCGGCACTGATGATTTGCGTGACTTCGCGGTCGACAATTTTACGACCAGGCTGTGGCTCGCTCATCTGATCGCAAACGGCTACGCGCCGTCCGGCCTCAACCAACCGGCGAAGGTAACCTTGCGCCGCATGGTACGGCACGCCGCACATTGGCACCCCGTTCCTTTTTGTCAGAGCAACGTTCAGAAGCGCCGCAGCTTCCTTTGCATCGTCGAAAAACATTTCGTAAAAGTCACCCAGCCTAAACAACAAAAGCGTGTCAGTAGGAATGCTTTTCCGCAGCCGCTGGTACTGCTGCATCATTGGCGTAAGCGCGTCCTGCATGATGAAGTTTACTTTGCCGGCCTGACTGCAATTATATGAGAGACTCGTCTTTTTTAGTGGAAACAGAATGAAACACAATCGCGAATGCGCGGTGGCTAACACTGCGATCTCGACTAAGAACAAGTTTTTAACTTAACATACGTGAAAATGACGGATTTGACGCCAAGGCTGCGCCGAGTAGGCTCCGGCTCACCGATTTACAGTATTTCCAAAAGTGAGGGGAGTGATTATCGATGCCAGAAGTGATTGTGCGCAAAGGTGAGCCGGTCGATCGCGCATTGAAACGGCTGAAAAACAAGCTGGATGCCGAAGGCATTCTTGAAGAAGTCCGTCGCTTGCGCGCTTTCGAGACGCCTTCGCAAAAGCATCGCCGTAAGGCGAGAGCAAACGCCAAGCGCGGCCGAATGAAATTCCGATTCAACCCCTGACGCCCAAAAGTTAAATCATTAGAGACTTGACCAGTCAAACCGTAAGCTCAGGAGCGACTCTCGTTTCTCCCGTTCAACTGTTGAATCAGTTTAACATTTTAGCTTTCCCCAGAAAACAAGTCCCTAATCGCCTGCACCAATCCATCGATATCGTGCCGGCGCGCCTCGACATCGACGTGATATCCCTGGTCACGCACTGTTTTTGACGTAATTGGTCCGATGCTGGCGATCCGCATTCCCTTTGGCCACGGGAGGGTGAGCGCGAAAAAGTTCTCTACAGTTGAAGAACTGGTGAACGTGATTAGGTCCGCTCCTTCCCGTGCTAATTGGCGCTGTGGACCGCTTGTGTCCCGCGTCTCTGGAACAGTACGATATGCGAACCCTTCATCGACGATTGCGCCCGCACCCGAAAGTTCCCTGGGCAAAACGTCCCGGGCGTTCTCAGCGCGCACGAGAAGGATGCGCATGTTTTCGATGCTTCCCTGTTTCCTGAACTCCCGCACGACTGCTTCTGCCACGAATTCGTCCGGCCGCAGGTCGACATGTAGATGAAAATCCTTTACCCGTTGGGCCGTAGCCGGTCCGATGGCAGCGATGCGCACGCCGCCGATCTCACGAGCATCATCATAAAGTTTGAAGAAAATATCGAAAAAGGATTCAACTCCATTTACGCTTGTAAATACGATCCAGTCGTAGATGTGCGCGTCCTGCACGAGCGTCGCGAATTCTCGCAAATTTGTGGGCGGTTCGATCCGGATCGTCGGCAGTTCGATAACGTGCGCACCAAGAGCACGAAGTTTATTGCTTAAGATGCCCGCTTGCTTCCGTGTCCGCGTCACAACAATTCTCTTTCCAAGGAGGGGACGCTTCTCATACCAGTTCAGATTGTGACGCAGCGACACAACCTCGCCAAAGACAGCCACTGCCGGGGCTTCAAACCCGCTTGCAACAGCTTTTTGGGCAATACTCGAAAGCGTCCCTGTCAGAGTTTCCTGTCGACCGGTTGTCGCCCATCGGACCAACGCCACCGGCAAATCGGCCCGCACACCGTGCTTCAGCATCTCGCTCGTGACGAGTCCGAGACGCTCCACGCCCATGAGCATCACTTGCGTGCCGCCAAGCTTTGCCAGCGCAGCGTAATCAACAGCGGCTTCTGTTTTAGTCGGATCTTCATGGCCGGTAAAAAACGTCACATGTGAGTTGTGTGCCCGGTGCGTCATCGGAATGCCCGCATAAGCCGGCCCGGCAATGGCCGAAGTGATTCCAGGCACGATTTCAAATGGGAGTCCCGCCTCGGCGATTAGCTCGGCTTCCTCGGCCCCGCGACCGAATACGAACGGATCGCCACCCTTTAAACGTACGACCTGTTTTCCTTCGCGGACTTTTTCGATCAGCCGGGCGTTGATTTCCTCCTGGGTCCAGCTTTCGCCGGGCTGTTTTCCGGCATAAACGATTTCTGCGTCATCCCGGGCCCAGGCGAGGACATCCGGATTTGCCAGATGGTCGTAAAGAATAACATCAGCGTTCGCGACGCATTCCTTGGCACGCAGGGTCACCAGACCGAGATCACCCGGGCCTGCACCAACCAGATATGCTTTGCCATTTTTATTCGCGCTCTTGCCCATGTAACGAATTCTATTCGATCATTCGCGACAATTCTGCTGCCAATACATCGCATTTGCTGGATGCCCCCTGTACTTCCGCTTCTCGCGGTGCCACTGAGTCACCTTCGAACACTTGCGCGCGAAGCTTCATTTGCCCGCCGCTGATCGTCGCAAGCACGCCCACTGGGAAATTGCAATCCGCGTTTAAACACCGAAGGAATGCCCGCTCCGCTTTCAGACAAAGCAACGTTTCTGGATCGCTTATCGAATCGAGCATCCCCTTTGTGCTTTGATCGTCCACGCGAATCTGGAGAGCAATAATGCCCTGACCGCCGGCCGGCAGAAAAGTCTCGCGAGGAAGGATCTCAAGAAAAAATTGAGCGCGAGCAAAGCTAAGTTTGTCGCCGAGCGGCGAAATCCCAAGACGTTCCAATCCCGCGCTAGCCAGAACTATTCCGGCCCACCGATTTTCAGCGAGCTTTCTCAGTCGCGTCGGCACGTTACCGCGAAGATCAACCACTTTAATATCTGCGCGTTTCCAGCGGAGCTGACATTTTCTTCGTACGCTGCCGGTTGCCACTGCCACGCCAGGAGGAAGGAGAACGAGACCGCCCGCGCATGGCGACACCAGCACATCGTTGACGGATGCTCGTGGAAGAACTGCCGCGATTTGTGCGCCAGGGCTGGTTTCGCTTGGTAGGTCCTTTGCGCTATGGACCGCCACATCCACCTCGCCCGCGAGAAGCGCTCGTTCGATTTCGGCAGTAAATATTCCCTTTCGGCCTGCGCGCGACTCAACGACGTTTGGCGTATCGCCGCGTGTGGCGATGATTTTGGTCTCGACTGCCACACTCGAATGAACCGCTCGAATAGCTTTCTCGACCAAAAGGGTTTGTGCGCGTGCCAGTTCGCTGCCGCGTGTGCCCAGGACAATCCTTTCGAGCATCGCATGAATCTAACTCGCGATGCTTTGCAGGGAAGCTCTCCTAAAGCTGAGAAGCGCGTAGCGCATTTTCGTTGAGAGAGGAATGCTCGGCCGCCCGCGAGCGGCGACTTGACCCTAGTGAGATTGATTCGACGAAATCAACGACATGATCAGCAATGATCGCCTCGGCCGCTGCGATCTGTTGGTGTCGAAGAGCAAGCGATTGTTCCGCGACAGACCGGAGCGAATCGATATCGTAAAGGTACACGCCCTGCATTTCGTTTACGTTTGGATCCACATCGCGCGGCACGGCGATATCGATGATGAACAGAGGACGTTCCAAACGGTCGCGTAGCATTGGCGCGAGTATCTCTCGGGTGAGCAACAGCGCATCCGATGATGTCGATGTGAGCAAAATATCGATTTCACGGCATTGCGCCGCCCAACCGTCGAAGGGCACGGTCTGGCCGCCTACAATCTTCGCCAGCTCACGAGCGCGATCTAGCGATCGGTTGCTGACGCGAAGATCAGTGACGCCACGCGAGACTAGCGCGCGTGCCGTACGCTCGCTGGTTTCACCCGCGCCGAGTACAAGCACCTTGCACTCACTCAATTTGCCAAAAATCCTTTGGGCCAATTCGGCCGCGACCGAGCCAACCGATACCGCACCGCGGGAAATGTCGGTGTGAGTGCGCACCTGCTTCGCTACCCGAAATGCGCGCTGAAACAAACGATGCAAATATGGTCCGACCGCTCTCGATGTGCGCGCTGATTCGTACGCCTTCTTTGCCTGGCCCAGTATCTCGCTTTCGCCGACAACCATTGAATCGATACCCGACACGACTCGGAAAAGATGCTGCACGCATTTGTCGTCTTCGTACCGATAGAAGAGAGGCGGGTAATTGTGGATGTTGCGATTTGTTGTCGCGGTGAGGCATCGCGCAATGGTGTCGGTAGAAATCCGTTTGTCCGCAACTGCGTAAACCTCGACGCGGTTACAGGTCGTCAGCAGCAACGTTTCGGCACAACCGGTCTGGTGCGCGATCGACTCAGTCGTAGCATTACCAGCAAACTGCTCCCGTGTTGCTACATTGGCAGTGTGATGACTCAATCCGACACAAAAAAGCTTCATGGGAATGGATGCAGCTCGGCAGTGAATGTGATCCCCCACAAGAGCGCCAAAGCAGCGCTGAACCCAATAATGCACAGCGTGGCTACGCGTTTTGGCCCAAGCCATTTGAGATGGCGAGCTTGCAATGTGGCGGCGTACAGCAGCCAGAGCACAATCGCAGATACTACCTGAACACGAGGTAACGGATGGCCAGTGAAAAAACCGCTCACAATACCCACCGTGTAAAGCGCAAAGCCCAACCACAAGAGCCGGGTAATCGCTGCGAATAAACTGGTCAGCGGCGGCAGGTGATAGAAGATTGAATGCAGGTGATGGGTCTTGAGCTGCCTTTCCTGCACGAGATACATCACACCCGCGATGCACGCGAGTGCGAACGCACCGTAGGCAACGATCGAAATCGATGCGTGAAACTCTAGCCAGGAATTCACCGCTGCATTTATGGCATGTGGAGTGTCGATCGGCGCAAGCAAGGCAAAACCTTGCAGCACCAACACGAGAGGCGCTGTGAATGCCCCCATTAGCGAAAGCCGATATACCGGCCCCACCAGCATGTAGATCAATGCAACCGACCATGCGAGAAAGACAAAAACCTCGAACAGATTCGTAATCGGACAACGTTCTAACTGGTGGCCGCGGATCGACAAAAAAGCTGTCTGAAAAACAAACCCGAGACTTATGGCGAAGAAACTAAATCGCATCGGATGAAGCACTCCCCTACGCAACTCAATGGCAGTGTGGGCAACCGCTGCGAGAAAACAGATCGTCGAAACAATGAGGAGATAACGGTCCACTTGGAACCACTTATTGTATGTTGGCATGACCAGTTGGCAATCGTGCAATCATGTCTGCCAAGCTCCAGTCGACCACCAATTCCAAGCCCGCAGCCTTGTGCTACCTGGAACTCGCCGAACCGCACTGGAAGCTTAAGTTCCAAGTCGAATGCGCCAGCCGCTAACCCATAATTTCTCTGCCCTAACGACTGACCTCTACGAGATCACCATGGCCTGTGGCTATTGGAAAGCCGGTCTGCACGATTACGACGCGGCGTTTCACGTTACCTTTCGAGATAACCCATTCGATGGCAAATTCACTGTTGCCTGCGGCTTGGGGACGGCAATCGAATTGCTGCAGAGCTTTCAGTTCACTGAAACAGAGGTCGCGTATCTCGCGGTGCAGCGTGGCAATGACGGCAAACCGCTGTTCGATTCGGGTTTTCTTGAATATTTGCGTAGTCTGCAACTGACCTGCGATATCGATGCAATCCCTGAAGGCAGCCTGGTTTTCCCGAACGAACCGCTGGTTCGTGTCGTTGGTCCTGTCATTCAATGTCAACTGCTGGAAACAGCTTTGCTCAACATTTTCAACTTCCAGAGCCTGATCGCCACAAAAGCGGCACGCGTCTGTCTCGCCGCGGAGAACGATGCAGTAATCGAATTCGGCTTGCGGCGCGCACAGGGAATCGATGGCGGCCTAACTGCCGCCCGCGCAGCTTACATCGGCGGTTGCACAGGCACATCGAATTTGCAGGCAGGCGAACGATTCGGAATTCCGGTGAGCGGCACACAGGCGCACAGTTGGATCATGTTTTTCAAGACAGAGGCCGAAGCATTTGAGAGCTACGCCAAAGCCATGCCAAACAACTGCGTGTTTCTGGTGGATACCTACAACTCCATCGACGGGGTGCGTCACGCCATCGATGTGGCGCGGCAATTGCACAAAAATAGGCACGAAATAATCGGCGTTCGGCTTGATTCAGGCGACCGCGTGGCCTTGAGCATCGAGGCGCGGCGGATGCTCGATAAAGCTGGATTCGCAAACGCGAAGATCGTCTGTTCGGGTGATCTCGATGAATTTGCCATTGCGGATATGAAAAAAAGCGGGGCGAAGATCGATATCTGGGGCGTGGGAACAAAGCTCACGACCGGTCAACCCGACGGAGCACTGTGCGGTATTTACAAATTGGGAGCGGTACGAAAACCGGGCCAGTCATGGCAGTATCGAATTAAAGTGTCCGATGAGCCGGCCAAGACCTCTTGTCCTGGTCTGTTGCAGGTCCGCCGTTTCCATGAGCGGTCCGGTAGATTCATTGCGGATGCAGTCTATGAACATGATCACGGAATAACTAAACCCTGTGAAATTGTAGATACCGAAAGCGGGGATAAAACGGAGATTCCCAGAGAGACGCAATACTTCGATTTGCTCGTGCCCGTCTTTCGTGGCGCGCAATTTGTTTATCGCGTCCCGACAATCGGAGCTTCCCGCGAAAACGGGCGCAAACAGCTCAGACGTGTGCCTCGCGAAATCTTGCGATTGAGAAATGCGACATCTTATAAGGTCGGTCTCGACCGATCCTTGTATGAGCTAAGGTCGAAATTGATCAGGGAAGTTGGGCCACATTTGCCATGAACTAGTCATCTCAACGCACCTCTGTCATGTTGAGCCAAGCGAAAATTCCCCGGTTTATTTCTGTTGAGAGCCGGTCTGAAATCGATCCGCATTTCTTCATCTTGCTTAGAATGACAATAGCCAACCAATTGCGATGAACGTGCTCATCGTGGTCGATGTTCAGAATGATTTTTTACCAGGAGGCGCGTTGCCGGTCCCGCATGGTGACGAGATAATTCCAATTGTAAATGACTTGCAGCAACAGTTCGAACTGGTCGTCGCCACAAAAGATTGGCATCCACGGGATCACAGCAGTTTTGCGACGAATCATCCCCGTAAAAAACCAGGAGACCGCGTAATTGTAGATGACATCGAACAGATTCTCTGGCCGGTGCACTGCATCCAAAACACTCACGGGGCAGAGTTTGCCTCTTCATTCAACACGAGCCGCGTCGCCCATGTTTTCCACAAGGGAGTCGACCCAATGATCGACAGCTACAGCACCTTTTTCGACAACGCCCACCGCCGCCACACCGGGCTGGCTCATTACCTGGAGAAGCGCGGAGTTAAAGACATTTACCTGGTGGGACTCGCCCTGGATTATTGCGTAAAATACAGCACGCTCGACGCGCGCCAGCTCGGGTTGAACACACATGTCATTCTCGACGGCTGTCGCGGCATTGAGCTCGAACCAGGGGACATAGACCGGGCAGTCGACGAGATGCAACGTGTGGGGGCGGTTTTCGTCGAAAGCAACAAACTGTAGCCGTAGGCCGCTGCATTTCGCTCCGCACTGAGGATATGACTACAGCTACGCCGGCAATACTGCCGAGAGCGTGACTTCGCTGTCGACGGTTTGTTGAACAACGTCTTCTACGGTCGCACCGATCTTTGATCCATCACGATCAAGTATCCAGACCTGCTGACCTTGTTCGAATTGACCGCGCGTCATCACTTTGACTAAGACCCCCTCCTCTGTAGCAGGGTTATCAATCACGTCCACGACAATCGCTTCAGTTTTCCCGACATCGCTCACCAATACCAAATCCTCATCAACATTTGGCCTTTGCATGGACGGCAGATCCCAATGTTCCCGCTAAAAGTATTCGACCCTCGCTCCCTGTTGGGCGTGTCGACGATTCCCCAGGAAAACAGCACGCCTAAACCGTTTTGACGAGTTCGCGCGGTTGCACAACATAGGCCTTAGTTTTATCACGCCTAAGCACCTTATAGAGAAACCAGACGATGAAACAGTTCGCTACCAAAATGAGCGCGCCCACCAACCCCGGTTGATGCAATAGATGACGGATCTCTATGGGAATCAGCGCTGCAGTTGCAAAAATCATTAGGAACTCCGCCCAACGCTGCTGCATGTAAACGCCGATTCCTTCCGTGAAAAGAACGGCCGAGTAAAACAGCCCCAAAAGCCCCGTGGCCCGCAGCGTACCGCCTGCGAGGACACTCTGCGCTTCGCGCAGTAAGAATCCGATGGGCTTGCTATGCTCGAGCAGAATTTCGTCCGCAGTCCAATCCGCTAACGCATGCATCCAGCGCGTCCGCGCATTCAGAAAAAGGAGCGAAATACCGAGGACAAGCAGCAGAACGCCTTTGCAGATTTTGAAAAGCCCGATGAGCTTGAGGTAGCGAACACGACGCGCACCCTGCAAAATTGCAGGCTCGTGCGGAGGTCTTCTCATTATTCAACTCTTCGTGCAAAGCCGGTCATTGCGCAATGATCGGACGTTCCCGGCAGCAAATCTCCAGCTTGTTGCCATCCAAATCCTCAAAGAAGAAGGCGTAATAACCAGGACTGTAACCTTTGCAAACTTCGGGACCCTCGAGCTTTTTTCCACCGGCTTCGCGTACCAGCTTTGCGACCCGGTCCACCTCCCCGCGCGTGTCCGCCCAAAACGCTATGCGCGTGCGATTCGGTCTATGATTCTTATCTGGACTAATGCCGAAGAATTCGGACGGTTTGTCGCCGCCTGCGGAATAAAAAGTATGGAAATAACGCCCTGGTTTTTCGTGAACGAATCCGAGTTGCGGAAGAAATTTTGCGTAAAATTTCCTCGCCAACTCCATGTCTTTCACTCGCAAGTCGATGTGATCAAAGCAACGCGTTTTCATATTCGATTCTTAATCAGATGCGGTGATGCCACAAACATCTGAGTATGGAATGGTACGGATAGGTCGCGCGCGGAGAGTGACTCGCTCTACGCAGGATCGACAAACCGCGCCAAAATCGGTCGTAATTTTTCTATCGTCTCTCCGGGCCAGAGTCTGCGGTCTGTGACCAGCGCTGTGTTCAGCGCGAAGTGTTCCGGCCAGTTCGGCTCGTTGGGAAGTCGTGAGATCACATCGATAAGCAACCTTCGTGCTGTCTCTGCGTTCGCCGCTAAATGGCTCAGGACGGTTTCTGCCGAGACCGGTTCCTCTCCCACTTTCCAACAATCGTAATCGGTAATCATCGCCATGGTCGCAAACGCGATTTCCGCTTCGCGGGACAGTTTCGCTTCTGGCAGATTGGTCATCGCAATCACGTCGAACCCGTTGCGATGATTAAATTCCGATTCCGCACGCGTGGAAAACGCTGGACCGTCCATGTTCACATAAACTCCACCGTTGTGGACCGTCACAGCAAGGGACCTCGCCGATTCTGCCAACAAGTTACGCAAATTTGCGCTGATCGGCTCAGCAAATCCTACGTGGGCGACAATGCCTTCGCCGAAAAACGTATGAATCGCGCGTTGGCTGCCTCGATCGTAAAACTGCGACGGTAACACGACATCTCGCGGCGCGTATTTCTCCTGCAAGCTGCCGACTGCGGCGACGGAAATGATCCATCGAACGTTCAATGAGCGCAGCGCATAAATATTTGCGCGGTAATTGATCTCGTGCGGCATAATCCGATGCCCCCGACCGTGCCGCGGTAAAAAGTAAACCTGACGCCCGCTTAATTTTCCGCCTACAAGCGCGTCGGACGGCGATCCGAATGGTGTGTCGACCTTAAGCTCCCTCGTGTCGCGTAACTGTTCCATTTCGTATAGGCCGCTCCCACCAATAATGCCTATGGCTGGAATTGGTTCGTTCATGGCGCTGCGATTTAAGACATGAACACCCGACTTGTCACGAATCTCGTTACTCCGAAGTCAATTCGCGTGAGTTCGTGAAATTCGTGTCATGCCGTGGTCGACACGTGTATTGTTGCGCTTCCATGCCGAAGTTTTTCATCAAGACCTACGGTTGCCAGATGAACGAGCGCGACTCGGAACAGGTGGCGCATTCGTTGGTCGCACGCGGGTACGAGCGCGTCGGGCACGAGTCGGAAGCGGACGTCGTGCTGCTGAATACGTGCAGCGTGCGCGACATGGCTGACCAAAAGGCGCTCGGCAAAATGGGCATGCTGGGACGAATGGCCAAAGACCGACCGCAGATGGTGTTTGGTTTCCTTGGCTGCATGGCTCAGGCGCGTGGCGCCTCTCTATTTAAAGCTTTGCCGCACCTCGACCTTGTCGTTGGTACCCAAAAATTTCACCGAGTGGCAGAATACGTCGATGAACTGGTCGCGGCGAAAAATCCTCGGACGACCATGATCGGCGCACCTGGCAACAGTCGCATGGACGATTTACGCATTTCAATCGTCGATGTCGCTGAAGAACCCGGTTCGCAATCGACTATTCAGAACCAGCAACTGACGCCGAGCCAGGGAGCCGCGTTTGTCTCAATCATGCAAGGGTGCAATATGCAGTGCGCCTTCTGCATCGTGCCACAAACGCGCGGCTCCGAACGCAGCCGTTCTATTAACGAGATCGTGTCCGAAGTCCGAAACCTTGTTTCACATGGCGTCAAGGAAGTCACGCTACTTGGGCAAATCGTAAATCTATACGGGCGCCACGAATTTCCAAAGGAGGGCGACAAGTCTCCATTTGTGCAGCTGCTTGAAGCCGTTCACGAGGTGGAAGGACTTGAGCGACTCCGTTTCACTTCACCACATCCAATCGGCTTCCGCGACGATTTGATCGACGCAATCTCGCGGCTGCCGAAACTTGCCGAGCACGTTCATCTGCCGTTGCAATCCGGCTCTAACACAATTCTTAAGGCAATGCGCCGGGCATATACGGCTGAAAAGTACACCGAGCTTGTTGGACGAATCCGCCGAGCGCGCCCTGGCATGGCAATCACCACAGACATAATTGTGGGATTCCCAGGCGAAACAGACGACGATTACCGGTTAACACGGGATCTGGTGGATCAAATCCAGTTTGATAACGCATTCGTGTTTCGCTATTCACCTCGGAGTGGAACTCCCGCAGCGGCTCTGCCGGATCAAATTGATGAGCATGTCAAACAGGCGCGCAATCAGGATTTGCTACAGGTCGTAAACCAATCGAATCGCGGAATCCTCGAACGCCTGATCGGAAGCGAGGTGGAAGTTCTTTGCGAGGGACTTAGCAAGACGAACCACACCCGGTTAATGGGTCGTACCCGCACAAACAAGATCGTCGTATTTGAAGGAGACACGAAATTGGTTGGAAAACTGGTGTGCATTCGGATTGTGCGAGCGAATGGGTTCAGCCTCTATGGAACACTGCCGGACTAACGCACGCTCAATCGCAAGTTGAAAACTTGCATACCTTATCCAAACTCACAGGCCTGTGAACTTCGACCCAATGATTTACCATCTGTCGCTGCACAGTGCAGGAATTATCGCCGGGGTTTTTCTCATCGCTGTAGCCTTGATCGGTTTGACGAAACCCGACTTAGCGCACGTCGTTCAACGATTCCCGCGCTCGCGAATTGCAGGCGTTGTTCTGCTTACGATTTGTCTGGTGTGGAGCTTCTGGTTATTGGCTACGATCCAAATGGGCGAGTTCTCCGGCTTCCGTCGTCCGCTTCTGATTGCTTTGCCAATCGGTTACGTACTCGCTCTCCTGTTCGTGGACGAATTCCTTGCGGTGCGATCTCTTGGCATTCTTTGTTTGCTGTCGGCAGAACCGCTGCTTGACGCGGCTTTTTTACGCCCCGAAACGAGCCGGCTGCTGGTAACGGTGTTCGCTTATTTATTGATCATCGCGGGCCTATTCTGGGTGGCCATCCCGTACGTTCTTCGTGATCAAATCAATTGGAGTGCACGAAGCGCTTTCCGCTGGCGCTGTCTCCTTGCAATTGCGTTGGTTTACGGCGGCGTGATTCTCGGATTTACGCTCACACAATACTAGAGCCCAGCGACACCCATAATTGGCGAAGCCATTCACTCGTTGTGGTGCTTAACGACACCGATAGTGTGAGCGGTGGACCGAATTCTGGTGATCCGCGGAGGCGCAATCGGTGACTTCATTCTCACTTTGCCGGCGCTCAAGGCGCTCCGGGACTGCATGCCGCATTGTCATATTGAGATACTCGGATACAAGCACATCGCGGTTCTTGCTGAGAATCGCTTCTACGCGCAGGCAGCGCTATCGATTGAGTACGCGCCGCTCGCAAAATTCTTCGCAATCGACGCGGAACTGCCCGGCGAACTGGCAGAGCATTTCGCGAGCTTCGATCTGATCATCAGTTATCTGTATGATCCAGACCGAATCTTTGAAGCGAATCTGCGTCGCTGCGGATGTGAAAACCTGATTTGCGGACCTGCCAAGATCGTGGAAAACGCAGGACACGCCGCATGCCAGCTTGGCAGCCCGATACAAGAATTGGGAATCGAGGTTGCCGATTTGAGCGAAAGAATTTTTCCCTCGGACGCAGATCGGCAATTTGCGCACAAGTTTCTCAGCAGGCTGCCGCAACCAATCGTGGCCATACATCCGGGGAGCGGCAGCCCGCGAAAGAATTGGCCGATTGAAAATTGGATCGCAGCGATGTCAGAAGGGGAGGCATTCTCGAGTTTTGGAAAACGTCCTTCACTGGTCGTAATCGCAGGTGAAGCGGACACAGCGGAGACTGAGCGACTGGAATACGAGTGGAGGCATCGAAATGTTTGCTTCGCAAAAAATTTACCCCTGCCAGGTCTGTCCGGCGTACTTGCGAATTCGACGTTCATTGGACACGACAGCGGCATTTCACATCTCGCAGCAGCCGCCGGCGCAGATTGCATTCTGCTCTTCGGGCCAACGGAACCTGCCGTTTGGGCTCCCAAGAACGACAATGTTCGAGTCCTGAGGGCGCCGGGCGGAAGGCTTTGTGATCTCGAAATCGCAAAGGTCCATGCAGCCTTAACTTCTGTTTTATCCAGCCGCTGAGATCAAAATATGCGCTGTTTTCAGCGCTAATCACGATTTGCTAAGCAAGCGATCTCCTTGCCGGCGGAAGGTTTATTCCGCGTACCCATCCGGAAATTTCTGATGCCATTTCCAAGCGCTGTCGATGATGGGGTCAAGCAACTGGAATTGCGGCCGCCAGCCAAGTTCCTTTTTGATTTTATCCGAGGAGGCTATGAGCCGTGGCGGATCGCCGGGGCGCCGTGGTTTTTCGATCGTCTTGATTTTTCTTCCAGTGATTCTGCGACAAACGTCGATCACTTCCCGAACGCTCGAACCGCCACCTGTGCCGAGGTTATAACAACTGCTCTGTGTTGCGCCGAGAGCGAGAATGTGAGCCCGGGCGAGATCAAGGATATGAATGTAATCGCGGATGCAGGTGCCATCGGGAGTCTCGTAATCAGTTCCATAAATTTCGACACTCGGTTTTGCCCCGAGGGCTACCTGCAACACAGCGGGAATGAGATGCGTCTCAGGCCGATGGTCTTCGCCAAATTTCTCGGATGCGCCCGAAGCGTTGAAGTAGCGCAGGCAAACAAATTTCACACCATGAATCTCATCATACCAACGCAAGATTTTCTCGAATGCGAGTTTTGATTCGCCGTAGGGATTGATGGGGCGCGTTGCCGCGGATTCGTCGATTGGTACTCGATCCGGTGGACCAAAAATCGCGCACGTCGACGAAAAGACGATACGCTGGACGCCAGCGGCGACCATTGCATCAAGCAGGTTCAATCCGCTGCAGACATTGTTGCGAAAATATTTTGACGGATTTCGCATCGATTCGCCGACTAGCGCATTTGCGGCGAAATGCATCACTGCGTCTGGGCGTACTCTGGAAAGGGCAGTATCAATTTGTTCCCGATCGGCTAGTTCGCCTCGAACAAAATTGGCTCGGGAATCAATGGCAGCCCGGTGGCCCTCACTCAAATTATCGAAAATGGCAACTTCATGACCCTCATTAAGCAGCAACTCAGCGCAAACGCTTCCGATGTATCCCGCACCGCCAACAACAAAGATTTTCATTGGCGCAAAATGCCTCGCGATTCGGTTAAATCAAAAGCAAGCCGCGCGAATTCGGGCACGCGATGCGACGCGCTGCTAGTTTGAGATTGGATTACGGCGAGCAGTATTTTCCGCGACAGCGTTGCTTTTCTTCTTTTCCAAAGCAGCGACCATCTTGCGGACGCAATGATGTTTGCAGCGCGGAGCGAGGACTTTCAAACTCTCCTCGTCGGAACCCCATTGCAGGATGTCGATGTCCACGTAGCGAACGCCCCAGTTTCTCACCTCAGCCCGGCTGGGCTTATAGAGATCGATGGTATCCGTACCGATCAACGCGTTTCCGTAGTCGTCGATAATGTATTCCTCGTTCGTTTCGGCCAGCCGAAAGCGCGTTCCCAAGGGATAGCGCGACCAATCGGAGGCCGCACTCATTACGTGTCGACCCGAAAGATAAGTTCCGACGGCGTTGTGAGCCCCGCTTCCTCCTTCATGTTCCGTGTAAGCGGTCGTGCGCACCTTTGGCATTCGCTGCCCAGTGGTAAGGATTGGCTTTGACTGCTGCGTGGCGCAACCGACGACAAAACAAGTTAAAGCTCCGCCGAGCGCTAGGTTAAGGCATCTACGCATCGAGTATGGCCTCAATACCAGCCCGAGCAGCTAAGAGCAAGCAATAATTACGAAAATTCCCTAGGTCTGAAGCGGCTCACCAAAATAAATCAGACCGTATCCTTCCGAAATGGAATTAGCAATTTAGCAAATTATCCCGCGGATGTTTGCGTCAATTCCGTCGTGCAATGCGGGCACCGTGTCGCCTTGATCGGGATAGTCATCGCACAAGCCGGGCAATCCTTCGATACCGGCGCGGCATTTGGGGCCGGGCGCTTCATCTGGTTGACTGCTTTTACGACCATGAAGATGCAGAATGCAACGATGACGAAATTAATCACAAGAGTGACAAAATTGCCGTAGTTCCAAGTGATCGCCTTGTGAGCCAGCGCGTCAGCCGGACTTGAGAAATTAGTCATCCCATCGCCCCCTGCCTTTAAAACAATAAACTTGTTCGAAAAATCGAGGCCGCCTGTAACCAAGCCTATCGGAGGCATCAAAATGTCCTTTACAAGCGAAGTAACGATACTTCCGAAGGCCGCGCCGATGATTACCCCGACAGCAAGGTCAATGGCGTTACCTTTCACTGCGAACTCTTTAAATTCCTTCAACATGTTACTCATTTAGTCAGGTGACAGCGATATTGACCAGCTTTTTCGGAACGAGAACCACCTTCCGCGCCGTTTCGCCAGCGCGATGCGCTTGAATGCTTTTGCTGCGCCTTTGATCGCAAATGTTCTGAATTCCTCCCACAGTTTTTCATAGAGCACCCAGTTCGTTTCCTTCAGTCTTTAGGTTTGTATCCAGGTTCGGTGGTTACAACGTTAGCGACTTTGTTGGGCACATAAATCACCCTTACATACGGCATGCGTTCGTCGCCGACCACCTTTTTGACTTTCGGGCTAGCCTTTGCGGCTTCTTCAACATCTGCTCGTGGAGCGTCCACAGGCATCTTGATTCGATCGCGAAGTTTTCCGTTTACCTGAATGGCGATTTCAACTTCGTCTTCAATCAGCAAACGCTCGTCGTAAGCCGGCCATGATTGCTGAGCGACACCTCCGTGCACGTCGCCAAATTCGCCGCATAATCTCTCCCACAACTCGGACGAAATGTGCGGAGCGAATGGATTGAGCAGGATCAGGAACGTCCGCATCGCTGATAGCGGGATCGTTTTGACGTTCGTAAACGCGTTCACAAAAATCATCATCTGTGAAATCGCTGTGTTAAACGAGAACGATTCGAGGTCCTCAGTGACTTTTTTGATGCTGGCGTGCAGTAATTTTTGCTGAGGTTTGGTTGCATCGACATCCTTGATTTTGCCGGACAATTCCCATTCGCCTGCCTGGTTCTCCGCCATTAGCAGGCGCCAGACTCGCGCCAGAAACCGTGAGACGCCTTCGACGCCGCGGGTACTCCATGGTTTCATTTGTTCGAGCGGTCCCATAAACATTTCGTAACAACGAAACGCGTCCGCCCCGTGCTGATCGATGACGTCGTCGGGATTAACGATGTTCCCTCGCGACTTCGACATTTTCTGGTTGTCTTCGCCGAGAATGATTCCCTGGTTCACGAGCCGCTGAAACGGTTCGGGTTTCGAGACGTATCCGAGAT
>DASTMV010000052.1:0-5667 GCA_035713885.1 Candidatus Udaeobacter sp.
CATCGCTGAAGTGAAGCAGGGCGTACAGGACGAGCGCACCTCGCGCTTCTTTTGGGCGCGCGGAATTAAGTCGCCGGGTTCAATCGTCGTGCTCGCGGTCTCGCGACAGGCGGGCGCGAATGCAGTGGAAGTGGCCAATTCCGTCAAAGCATTGTTCCCGGAATTACGCGCGAGTTTGCCGGGATCGATCAAGTTTACGCCGGTGTTCGATCGGTCGCAGACCATCGTGAATTCCGTTCACGATGTGCGCACGACGTTGCTGATCGCATTCGTTCTCGTGGTGATGGTGATCTACATCTTTCTCGGACGCGCTACCGACACGCTGATTCCGGCGGTCGCGCTCCCGCTTTCACTTTTGCTCACGTTTTCCGTGATGTACGTGCTCGGATACTCGATCAACAATTTAACGTTGATGGCGCTGACGCTCGCAATCGGGTTTCTGGTTGATGATGCGATTGTCTTTTTGGAAAACGTGATCCGGCGCGCGGAGCACGGCGAAACGATTCTCAAAGCAGCTTACAATACCGCCGGAGAGATTTCGTTCACGATTCTGTCGATGACGCTGTCTCTAGCTGCCGTTTTTATCCCCTTGGTTCTTTTGCCCGGATTGCTCGGGCGTATTTTTCAAGAATTTTCAGTCACGATCATTGTGGCGATTCTGTCGTCCGGTCTGGTTTCTCTCACACTGACGCCGTTGATGTGCGCGCGCATTCTGGGCGAACGCAAGGCTGGTCATAAGCGCGCTCGAATGGAAAAATGGAGCGGCGATTTCATTCAACGAGTCATCGCGGCCTACAGCCGCGCTCTTGATAAGTTTCTCGATCGGGCGTGGCTGACTGTTCCAATCCTGCTTGCTTGCATCGTCGGCCTTGTTTTTTTCTTCACCCATTTGCCCTTCACGTTGCTGCCGGTCGGAGACAGCGGTTTTGCCCGCGGCGTTTTCATTGCGCAGGAAGGCACCTCGCCCGAGCAAATGCGTGCGTTCCAAAAATTGGTGAATCAAAAAGTCGAAGCCGAACCAAGCGTGGCGCAGTTTTTTACGAACGTCGGTTCCGGTTCTCGAAGCGCATCATCCCAGGGTATCGTCTTCTGCGTTTTCAAACCGCGCGAGCAACGCGATCCGATCGAGCAATGTCTTTTGCGATTGCAGAAGTCGATCAACACGATCCCAGGCATCACGGCCGTCATCACGCCCAGTCCAGTTCTGCAGATCAATGTTGGCGCGACCAATCAGACTCAGGGCCAGTATGCATACACCCTGAGCGGGATTGTCCCCGACGACGTTTACAAGGCGGCTGACCAGTTAATGACAAAACTCCACGAGTTCAAAGGATTCGCATCTATCCGGTCTGATTATTATCACAGCACCCCGAATCTTACCGTAAACATCGATCGCGAACGTGCGGCGACCTACGGCGTGTCCACTTCAGCCATCCAAAGTTTATTAAAGAACGCCTATTCCCAGAACTACGTCTATTTGATCAAACAACCAGACGACCAGTATCAGGTGATCCTCGAAGTAAAAGACAACGAGCGGTCCACTCCTGGGGATCTGAACAATCTTTACGTTCGCAGTAATAGTGGCAGCGTCGTCACTCCATCCGGTTCCGGTGGCGGCGGCATCACGACAACGACGGGAACCGCGGCCGATCTCGTTCCGCTGCGCGCCGTAACATCGACTAGCCAGGTCGTCGGGCCACAGGCCGTCAATCATTTCGATCAATTCACCAGCGTCACGATCAACTTTAATTTGCTGCCCGGTGAAGCGATCGGCGACGCCACAAAGTTCATCGAAGACTCTTTTGCGCAAATACAACTGCAGTATCCAAGCGTGCAATCGACCTTTCAGGGTGAAGCGCTTGTGTTTCGGCAGTTGTTCCGTGCGCTGCCGTTGCTTTTGATCACCGCCATCTTCGTCATGTACGTGATCCTGGGAATTCTTTACGAAAGCTATGTGCACCCGATCACCGTGTTGTTTCCCGCCATTGTGCCCGCAGTTGTCGGCGGCTTGGCCACGCTTTGGCTTTTTGGATCGACCTTGTCGCTCTACAGCGTGATCGGGCTTTTCCTCTTGTTAGGCATTGTGAAGAAGAACGGCATCATGGTAGTCGATTTCGCACTGCAACGAATCGACGAAGGTTGGGACCTGCGCTCGGCCATTCACGAAGCGAGCGTGGAACGTTTTCGCCCAATCGTGATGACAACGCTGTCTGCGTTGATGGGCGCCATTCCGCTCGCACTCGGTTTTGGTCAGGACGCTTCTTCCCGACGTCCGTTAGGCCTGGTGATTGTGGGCGGTCTGATCTTCTCGCAAATGGTAACGCTCTTCGTTACGCCGGTGATTTATTTGTGGCTCGAATGGTTCCAGGAACACGTTCTCGATAAGGTTCCATTTTTGCGCAGCGCGCATTTCCACGAACACACCGAATCGCGCCCGCGCGCCCTAGCCGGTCACTCAGAAGCAATCGGCACGTAGCTCGTCAGTCGATTTGGCTTTCGTTCCGCATGCTTCGGAGTTAAACGAGCACTATGGCTTGTCCCGCCAGGCTCTGCTCCCTCTATGTCGGAGTCGCACTATCTCTCTCGATACGTAGTGGGCTGGCGACTACTTGTACAGTTACGAACACGCACGACAGCGGAGCTGGCTCGTTGCGACAAGCGATTACCTCGGCGAACGCGCACGTTGGGATGGATTCGATCCATTTCAACATACCAACCACCGATGCGGGTTACAATGCCGCGACGAGAGTTTGGAGAATCACAACGTTGTCGGAATTGACTATTACCGAAGCCGTGGAGATCGATGGATATACTCAGCCCGGCGCTTCGCCCAATCATCAAAATAAGCCGCTTGGCCTAACGACTCGCCTGAAAATCGAACTGCACTTTGGTTACAGCGGAATCGGTCTGACTGTTGATTACTTTAGTCGCGGCTGCGTTATCAAGGGACTGGCTTTTAACGGGCTAAGTGGCGACTTTTCAACAATTCTTGTCCTGAATGGCACCGATACCGTTCTAAGAGGCAACTTCTTCGGAACTGACGCCAGTGGAAACGAAGCAGACGCCAATGGCGCAGCACAGAGTTCAGCCAGGTTTTTGGTGGCGTTCGCCCAGGTTGCGGGGGGTAATGTCATCGGAGGGCCGCGGCCAGAGGACCGCAATCTTTTCGCCGGCCGGTCCATGACAGCTTTGGCTGGCGTCTATAATACGACTATCCAGGGTAACCTTTTTGGAACGAACGCCGCCGGTAATGCTCGTCAGCCATTGGCGTGCGCCCTCGTTTTGGATGCCAATAATCAGGTAATCGGCAATATCCTTGTCTCTGATGGCAACGTGTTCACCATTGAATGTGAGCAAGTGTTTGCTAATGCCGATGTCGAAAACGTATTCGAAGGAAATTTTGTTGGAACAGATGTTACCGGCGCGCGTGCGCTGGGAGATAGTACCACAGGTTTTGGATTGGCATCAGACGGCAATCGCATCGGTGGTCCACAACGTAGCCAACGCAACGTTATTTCCGGAAACCGTCAGGGAGCGATCCTGATAAATGGCAGACGCAATATAGTTCAAGGCAATCTTATCGGCACTCAGTCGAATGGTCTCATGCCATTACCTAACGGGTTCGGAATTAAGATTGAGAGCGGCTTCTTCTTTCCTGCCGAAATGAATATGATCGGCGGAACCAATCCAGGCGAAGGTAACATCATTGCTTACAATAACGGTATTGGAGTAAGTGTTACCGCCGCCTCGGGGAATTCGATACGTGGCAATTCAATTCATTCCAACGCCGGTCTAGGCATCGATCTTGCAACTTTTGACGTCCCGCCGCGTTTGGGCGTCACGGCTAATGACCAGGGAGACGGCGACGAAGGCGCGAATGGTCTCCAAAATTTTCCGGTTATCAGAAGCGCTACATTCCAAAACGGTCTGGCAGTTTCTGGTATACTTAACAGTGTTCCTAATAAGACCTATCGGATCGAGTTCTTTGGCGATCGTCAACCAAATCCAAACGGATTCGGGGAAGGACAAACCTTTCTCGACTTCATTAACGTTACAACAGATTCCAGCGGCAATGCTGCCTTTGTTAAGAATCTCACCTACCCGCGTAATGCCAGCGTCGTTTCCGCCACTGCAACCGACAGCGATGGTAACACCTCTGAGTTCTCTCACGACAAAGTAATTTTCAACGCGCCAGGTCAACTGATTAATATTTCGGGGCGTGCTCAGGTGTTAGGAGGGGACCAAGTCGTAATTTGTGGCTTCGTTCTTCCTGGTACCGAAGCCAAGCGAGTAATCATCCGCGGCCTTGGCCCATCACTCATGCATGCCGGCCTGTCCGGAGTCATGGATGATCCTGCGCTTGATCTCTACAATGCTGCCGGCGTGGTTATCGCGACAAACGAAAACTGGAGAGATTCTCAAGAAGGAACCATTGTCGCGACCGGACTTTCACCGAGTGACGACCGGGAGGCGGCGATAGTAAAGAATCTCAACCCGGGCGTATACACAGTCGCGCTTCGTAGCCAGAATGCCCACTCCGGTCTTGGCTTGGTAGAATTGTTCGATCTTGCTCCAGACGTGAATGCAGATCTGGCGAATTTGAGCGTTCGCGCCTCGGTTGGAACCGGTGATCGTGCCTTAATCGCTGGCTTAGTTGTTAGCCATAGTAGCAGTAACGTCTTGTTGCGCGCCCTTGGACCGTCGCTCGCTCAATTTGGGATACCAAACCCGCTCGTGGATCCGACGCTTGCATTGTACAACCGAAACGGTGCGCTTATCGCAATGAACGATAACTGGAAAGATACTCAGCGAATGGCTATCTCGTCGACGGGGCTTCCTCCTACACAAGACGCCGAATCCGCAATTCTCCGCATGCTGCCTCCAAGTTCCTATACAGCAATTGTTCGCGGCAAGAGTAACTCGACCGGAATTGCGTTACTCGAAGCCTACAATCTGCAATGATTCACTTACGTATTGGTAAGCGCTCCCAGCAGACGATCGCCCTGGCCTATTTTCCGAAAACTTTCTTAACTTCACCGACTTTGCGTTGAATCGTGCCACCGACTTTTTCGGCGGTGCCGCGATCCTGCATGTCGGGATCGCGCGTGGCGCGGCCGGCCTTTTCTTTCAAGTTGCCCTTCGCTTCGTTCAACGTGCCCTTAACCCGGTCCTTTGTGCTCGATTTCATATCAACGAAATCGCGCGGCGGTGGAGCAGCGGACGCAACATTGGCAATCAGAGCCAGCGCGTCAGCTCACCGATAATCAGACCGAGGAGGAAACCGCCTCCGACTTCTGCAGGCTTATGTCGTGCAAGCACGAGGCGCGACCAGGCGAGGAATGGAAGAAACAGGAGCAGCGCGGCGCCTAACCCTGCCGCAAGTCGCAAGATGATGATTGTGGCGAAGCTCGCCAGCGTCACGTGCACTGACAGTTTGATCCACCGATTTGCTCCGGCCAAAATCCCGATCAGAATCGCGACGGCAGCCAAACCGCGCACCATTTCTGTGCTGCGTTCACGCAAGCCGAAGTAAATGCCAATGGGGATGAGCAGGACGAAGGCAGCCGTATATAACGCCGGCCGATCTTTTGGCGCTGAAGCATCGACCGTTTCCCAATGGCCTGACGAGTAGCGGTTCCAGATAAAGATGCCAAGAGGTGCGAGCAT
>DASTMV010000053.1:0-23185 GCA_035713885.1 Candidatus Udaeobacter sp.
ACAGCATTCGCACTAAGCAGGCGTATGTGGATTGGATCAGGCGCTTTGTTCTTTACCACAATAAGCGTCACCCGAAGGAAATGGGGGAACAACAAGTTGCTGAATTCCTCACTCATCTGGCGCGCGACCGCAATGTGGCGCCGGCTACGCAAAACCAAGCGCTTAGCGCATTGCTGTTTCTCTATAAAAAGGTGTTGAAACAGGAAATCGGCTGGCTGGACAATGTGGAGCGTGCGCGAAAACCATCGAAGCTCCCCGGTCGTCCTCACTCACGGGGAGATGAAACGCGTGTTTGCCGTCCGGATCCAGACAGAACACAGCACTGGGTAGCAAAACAAACCGAGATCACTCAATCGGTTGCGCGAGGTGACACAGAAAACCCGTCCGTGTGAAAAAATTGCGCATGCCAGCTGGCGATTTAACTTTTGTAACGATTTTACCGTTGTAACTTTTGTCGAGATGTCGTGCGCGAAAATTGATCCAGCACTGCACCAGGCGCAGAAGCCGCCGTGGATAAAAGTGCGGCTGCCGTCGAATCCGGTTTTCTTTTCAACAAAGGCGCTGATATCCGATTTGCGGTTGCACACGGTTTGCGAAAGCGCGCATTGCCCGAACCGCTGGGAATGCTGGAGCCAGGGCACTGCCACGATGATGATCGCGGGCGATCGTTGCACGCGGGCGTGTGGCTTTTGCGCAGTGACAACGGCCAAGCCCTACGCACTGGAAGAAGATGAGCCGCAGCGTGTCGCCGAAGCGGTGCGTCGAATGAAACTAAAACATGTCGTCGTCACCGCAGTCGCGCGTGATGACTTGAACGATGGCGGCGCCAATCATTTTGCCCGCACGATCACTGCAATTCGGGAAATGGATCCTTCAATTGTCATTGAAGTACTCGTTCCCGATTTTCACGCCCAGGATCGGTGCATTCAAATCGTGCTCGATGCGGGGCCCGACATTTACAATCACAACATGGAAACGGTCGAGCGTCTGACACCGCTGGTGCGTTCGCGCGCCAAGTATCGGACTTCTCTGCAAGTTTTGGATCGAGCAAAGAAACTATCTTCGACCGTCGTCACGAAAAGTGGTGTCATGCTGGGCCTTGGCGAGAGGGAGACGGAACTATTCCAAACCATGGACGATTTGCGCGAGGTCGGCTGTGAAGTCTTGACGATGGGCCAGTATTTGCGCCCGAGTGCGAACCATTTGCCTGTCGTCGAATACATCGCGCCGGAGCAATTCAATTACTACGGCGACATTGCCCGTCGAAAGGGTTTTCTTTACGTCGCATCGGGTCCGTTGGTGCGGAGCTCGTACCACGCTGCGGATTTCCATCCGGTGGTGCGCCGGCCGCGCTAACGCTAGCCGAAGCGGGATCGGCGAGCGAACAGTCGCAATTCATCCCGCTGCATTCTAATCCTTGTCATTCCGAGCGAAGTCGAAGAATCTCTGGATTTATTTGCGATGTCCTGAGCCTTCGCATAACGCTACGGCTCGAGGCACGACTCCGCTCGAATGACGCAAAGCATTAGATCGCAAACTGCCGCGGTGATTCCTGCGTACCAGGACGAGAAACATATCGGAGACATCGCTCGCCGCACTCGCGAGCGATTGGATCATGTCCTTGTTGTTGATGACGGCTCAACCGATCAGACGGCAGAACGGGCGCGTGAAGCTGGTGTCGAAGTTGTCGTTCATCCTGAAAACCGCGGTAAAGGCGAAGCGATCAAAACGGGCCTAACGCACTGGTTCACTGAATCGAATCAGTCGGTCCATGGATTGGACCGGCAAATTACGTGGGCGATCCTTCTCGATTCCGATGGCCAGCATCTTCCAGAAGAAATCGATCGGTTCCTGCTAGCGGCAGCCGATGCAACGAAGCCAACATTTTTCGTCGGCAACCGAATGAACAATGTTGCGGGGATGCCCTTAATCCGACGCGTGGTGAATCGTTATATGAGCAAAGAGATTAGTCGCGTTTGTGGACAGATGATTCCCGATACTCAATGCGGTTTCCGCATGGTAGACCGGCAATTGGCCCCTCGTTTGTTAAGCGGCGGACATCGGTTCGATTATGACACAGAAGTGCTCATCATTGCCAGCCGCGAAGGCTATCAGGTGGAGTCAGTTCCGATTACAACTGTTTACACCGATCAAGTTAGCAAGATCCATCCCCTGCGCGATGCGCTCCGCTTTTTCAAATTGATGCGACGCTATCGAAAACGATAATGGCCAGCCGCCGATAAGAGAGCAGTCGCGACAGCTGCCGGTGCCCAAATGCAGCTAAGGTTTTGTTGCCGGCAAAGGTTTTGAGCTTTTGAGGATTTCGGATTCTGGCGTGAGCGTGGCTGGTTTGCCGCTGAAAATCAGGCGATTCGGTTTTTGGGCCAGCGTCTCGATGAGTTCTTTGGCGTACGTCGTGACCACTTTCAGATTCAATAGCGTCACGTGCAGTTGTTTCAGATCTTCTGCAAGCTGTCTGTCGGTCGTTTTGATGAAATCGTTGGCGCTGCCAAACACGTTGTCCGCTCCTTTGGCTACGCCATCGAAGTTTGTGATCATGTTTTGCACATTGTCGGCGTCCGTCTTTAATGAATCGGCCAGTGGCCCGAGCTTCGGCGTGAAATCGCCCAAATCCTTCTTCAAACCTGTGACCGTCACGTTCATGTTGTCGAGCAGCTTGTTTGCATTCTCGAACAATGGTCCTGCTTCCGCGGTGATTTGATCGAGACCGTACGCCGGATGACCTTCGATCGCCGCATTGTTTGCCAGCGTCTGGCCGCCAGGCGTGCCAGCAGAAAGCGCCACGAATTTTGGCGACAACATGGTATCGGAACTCAGAGTGGCGGTAATATCTGCCGGTAATGGGGGGACACTCTCGTCCAGGCTGACCGTCACGCGCACGGCGTCCTTTTTGTTTGCGCTAGTATCACGCTCTTGCGCAGTAAGATGACGCATACCGATCACGCGACCCGCAGGCGCGCCCGCGTATCGCACCTCGGAATTTACTTTTATCCCTGTTACATCTTCATAATTGATTTGCAGCGTTCGCGTCGGTTTTTTCAGTTGCCGGCCGGAGAGCGCAAATGTTAGTGCGCCGAGCAGAACGACGCTGCATGCGATAACAAACAGCGCGACGAGATAATCAGACAGATTACGTTTCATCCTGTTTTGCGATGGAACCGGCCGCGCGCTCTAACAAATGGCCGCGGCTTCACTTGCTGATGATGCTCATGCTCATCTTGCGAAAGATTCAATGGGAGGGGGCCGTCAGGTTCACCCCTGATAAATTGCTGCACTTCGGGATTTGAGCTGGCGCGGATTTCATCCGGCGTACCCTGCGCCACAATACCGCCGTGTCCAAGCATAATCATGCGTGTAGCGATCCGAAAAGCGCTGGTCATATCGTGGCTGACCACGACAGCGGTCATGCCGTTTCCTCGCGTTAATTTGAGTGTGAGCTCGTCGATAACCGCGGTCATAATGGGATCGAGCCCCGACGTGGGCTCGTCGCTGAACAGTAACTCCGGATCGAGCGCCAGTGCGCGAGCCAGACCGACCCGTTTTTTCATCCCGCCGCTGATTTCGTCCGGCCTTAGATCTTCAAAACCCGTCAGGCCGACCATCTGAAGTTTCTCCTCTACGATCTGCTGGACTTCTTCGGCCGACTTGTCGGTGTGCTGTAAAAGCGGCAGCGCGACATTCTCGCCAACTGTCAGCGAGGCTAGCAACGCGCCGGACTGGAACAGCATTCCAAATCGCAGCCGGACATGTTCAATTTCACGTTCCTTCATTCCGGTAATTTCCTCACCAAAAAGCCTAACGAGACCAGACGTAGGTTTCATGGAACCGATCATGTGCCGGAGTAACGTGCTCTTGCCGCAACCGCTGCCGCCCATGATGACGAGCGTGTCGCCGCGTTGAACATCGAACGAGATGTCCTCAAGCACGGCACGTTCACCGAATTTCCGGACGAGGCGATCGACTTCGATGATACGAGAGTCAGTAGGCATGATCACAATGGCGAATGGCGTCGCCCAGTTAACTCGTTGGATCGTCGAAAGGTCAAATCGTGACCCTGATCGACCGATGTAACGATGTAACGGATTACGTCAGACATGTGCATTTCAGTCATTTCTTCGAGATTTAGCATTGCCGCTTCGGCATTCATATCATGCGGCAAAGAAAAAGATGCCTGTGAGCAGCGCGTTCATGACTAACATAGCCAGCAAAGCTTGCACCACTGATGTGGTTGTGGCCTGGCCAACACCCTCGGCGCCGCCCTCGACAGTCAGGCCCGCGTTGCATGCTATGGTGATGACGATCCAGGCGAAGACCACGCTTTTGATCATGCCTGAATACAAATCCCATGTGTCCGCGCTCTCCAGCGCGCGCATGATATAACCGGCAGTATTAAAATCGAGTGCGAAACGGCAGACCGCCCAACCGCCCAGGATGCCAATGTAATTGCCAAAAATGGTGAGTGCCGGAAGCATGACAAGCATCGCCAGGAAACGGGGTACCACCAGGAACTGAACAGGGTTGATGGCCATCACTTCGAGCGCCTCGATCTCTTCTGATACTTTCATCGTTCCCAATTCGGCTGCCACAGCAGAGCCGCTGCGGCCGATTACGATAACAGCGATCAACACCGGGCCCATCTCGCGCAACAGCGTGATCATTACGAGATCAGGAATGTACATATTCGCGCCGAGGCTCTCCAGAGAATGCGCTGCCTGCATCGCCAGCGTCAGGCCTACGCTAAATGCTGTCAGCGCGACCATTGGCGCAGCCCGCACACCGATGGCTACCATTTGCCGGAAAACCGGAGCGATTTTGAAAAATTGTCCGGTGAACGGCGCAACAAAAATCCAGTAGAGCAGACTGAGATTAAGCTGCAGATAATTTTTCACGCGAATTCCGAGTGATACTGCTGAAATCCAATCCCAAGTCACCAAAGATTACCTGGGCCGCGTTTCTTCCCGGCGCCATTGAAACACCGGGTCCAGGGTGGCTGCCGGAACTGCAAAGATAGACATTTGCGATCGGGGTTTTGTATTGGCCCAGCTCCGGGATTGGGCGTAACGACCCTGTTTGATAAGGGAGAAACGCTCCCTGGCCGAGCGTACCTCGAACGGCACTGATGATCCTGCCAGAGATATCGACCGGAGAATGTGCTACGCGCTTGAGAATTTTTGGCTTCAAGTCGGGAATATAGCTCTCAGTGATCAGGTCGATAAGGTAATCAGCGTATGGTTCACGCGCCCGGTCCCAGTTCTGTGCGGGGATTTTGCCAGTTGCGTCGCCAGTGATTTTGTAGGGGACATTTAGGACAACGAATTTCATCAGCGCCTTACCAGCAGGCGCGCGGCTCGGATCTATCGCGGACTCATTCCAGCTCACGATCATAGGCGCTGAAGGCAAGAAACCACCGCGGCATTGTAAATAGACCCGCGCAAAGAAATCCAGTGAAGGTTCCGTAAAATGGACGTGCGCCGACTGGCGCGCGGCAGGGCCGGATTTGTAATTCACAGGACTGTCGAGCGCGACGAAAATAACAAACACCGAATCGCCCCACTCGTATTGCTTCATTTTGTCGATGATTTCGTGGGCCACCATTTCGGCGCCTAACAAATCAATCACGAGATGAGCGGGATCGACATTCGATACCACCAGTTGCCCCACAGGAATTTCCTCGCCACTTTCGAGGCGCACGGCAACCGCTTCTTTTCGGTCACCCACAATTTTCTCGACACGGACGTTCGTGCGGATTTCTCCGCCATGCGCTTCAAGGTCTTTAGCGAGAGCGAGGCTTACGCGGTGCATTCCGCCCTTCACCAGATTGTTACCGGCGTTTTGTAAGACTGAAGCAAACAGCCATCCTAGCTCGGCGCCACCGGCGTCATCAGGCGAAGCGCCCAGAAATGTGGCGAACGATCCGAACAGAGTTTTGGTCGTTTCTGCTTCGAACGTTTGATTCGCCCATGATCGGACGCTCTGCATGCTGAATCGATAGCCTTCCATTCCCGCAGGTGACGCGGCGAAATCCGCTGCCGCTAATGAAAACGAAGGAGGAGATGAAAACATGGCTGCAGTGATGGCATTTTTTTCCGCGAGAAAACGTTTCATCAAAACACGCCATGTCTCGCTATCCTTGGGTGAATAGCGGGCGATGTCGCTCGCCGTTTTCTCGATGTCCCGATGGATGCTGATGATGTTGCCGTCCGGAAACGCGTGCGAGAACGCGATCTCTGGCTCGATTAGTTCATAATAATCAAGCAAACCTAATTCAGGCGGCACCGGCGAGAGATTTGCGAGTTGATATCCGCTGGCGTGAATATCCGACCAAAAACGGGGTAGTGTTTCTTCTTCGGTGACGGTCATGCCGCCAACCGTGTGATACTGTTCAAGAACAAGAATTTTTAGGCCGGCTCTGGCCAGGTAACAGGCACAGGTCAGCCCATTGTGGCCGGCGCCGATGATGATCGCGTCATAATGATTCCGCATACTCAGGTGAACGAGAAAACTTTTGGTTGCTACGACTGCGCAGAATGCCAAGGTGCCAGCGCTGACGAAAGCTGAAACTTCAACGCTGGACAGTTCAGAATTGGTTTATCGGAAAGAACGATAACGAACAATGGCTCAGAGCGAAATCGATGCGGTCCGTGCGCTGCTCAGTTCGAAACCACGACCAGTTGGTTGGCCTGACCGTCGAATGCGCATCGACGAGATCGGTTCGGCGTGGCCAGTCGCAGACGACATAGAACTAACTGCAGCGGATGTAGATGGTATGCCGGGAGAATACTCCGTCGCTCCTGGCAGCGATGCGTCGCAGGTCCTGCTATATTTTCACGGCGGGGGTTATTGTTCCGGTTCGATCCGAAGTCATCGCCGATTGGTTACCGAGGCAGGCCGCGCAGCGAGAATGCGAACACTTGCTGTTAGTTATCGACTGGCCCCCGAGCATCCGTTCCCGGCAGCGTACGACGACGCTCTGACAGCTTGGCGATTTCTACAAAGTCAGGGTTTCGCGGCGTCGCACATTGTGATCGGTGGGGATAGCGCTGGCGCCGGCCTGTGCATAGCTTTGATGAGCCGCCTGCGGGATGCGCCTGAAGACCTTCCCGGGTGCGCGTGGCTTGTATCACCCTGGACAGACCTCACGATGTCGGGCCGGACGCTGGCCAGCAAGGCTGCGGTTGATCCACTCATACATAAGGAGTATCTGACCGAGTTGGCAGATGCGTATTTGCCCGTCGGAATGGATCGAAAAGACCCGCGCGTCTCTCCTCTTTATGCCGATCTCAAAGGTTTTCCGCCGCTTTTAATCCAGGTCGGTTCCGACGAGACTTTGCTCGATGACGCGAGTCGGCTTGCCGTCCGGGCTGGTTCAGCGGACGTCGCAGTGATTTTGCAAATCTGGCCACAGATGATCCACGCGTGGCCGTTGTGGAACGCGCACCTTAAAGCCGGCCGCAGTGCGTTAGTTAGCGCTGGCGACTTTATCCGTGAACATATTTATGCTCAGCCAGGGGGAGCGTCTTAGTGGGATGAACTGAGAGTAGCGCGGATTAACAGGGATAACCGGCATTCCGATCGCGCCGGAAGATTGATGGTGTGAGGGCGAGGTGTTTCTGGATCCAGATCATGCAGAAGAACAGCTTGTTTAAAAACCGCATCCAAAGGCCCGCATTCCAATTGCCTGCGAGCATTGTAACAACCGAGCGGAAAATGAGTTTTTGTGGGTGCGGATTGAAGAAGATGTCTCGAAACTCTGGTGAGTAAAATCCCACAACGAATTGGCGAAATATCTCGAATCTTTTGCGTTGACGACGAGAAAACGCCGCGAACCTCGAAGCCGAGAAGTCGTTTTTCGCCAGTGCCCGATCGAGTTCGGCGGCTGCTTCAATTCCTGATTCCATGGCAATTGAAACGCCAGTTGAGAATACAGGATCGAGAAACGACCCTGCGTCCCCGACAAGGATCCAACGGTCCCCGGCATACGCTGAAGCGCTGTATGAGAAGTCTTTCTCAGCACGCACTGGCCACTCACGCCTGGCCTCGCGCATTAGCTCGGCGACAATAGGTGTATCGGATATCGTTTGCTTTAACGTCTGTTCCGAGGTCGCATTCGCTAATCTCCGGTAGAGGACCATCGGCACAACTACGCCTACACTCGTTAACTCTTTTGAAATCGGAATAATCCAGAACCAGCCGGCGTCGCTTCGCGCCACCAATCGAATATCATCTGGCCGCGGGCCCTCTAGTCGCGGGACGTTCGTGTAATGTGAGAAAATCGCTATGTTCGCAAGCTTTGGTTCCTCGATGCGCAGATTGAATTTTCGGGCGATCAGTCCTCTCCGGCCGGTGGCATCAACCACTGCCTGCACACACAAACGCCTCGTCGCAGCATCGGAGCGTGATGCGATCTCCAGCGTCGCAGCATCATCAGAGAATTCACACGCAGTTACGTTGCATCCTTCTCGAACCACGACGCCTAACTCACGAGCTCGTTCCAGCAAAATGCGATCAAATTTCTCACGACATACTTGATACGTCTGAGGCTTCGTGATCCCACGGGCGTTTGCAAAGTCGACGCATCGTCCGCTCTTACCGTCATGGGTATAGAGACGCGCACCCCATTTCGGCGGAAATCCTGCTGCTTCTATTCTCTCGGCTATGCCCAAAACCGCGAACGCGTCGTTGGCAGTCGAGAGTAATGATTCGCCAATATGAAATCGTGGAAAGATATCGCGCTCCAAGAGAACGACCGAGTGACCGCGTTGCCTTAGACAGATGGCTGCAGACGAACCAGCGGGACCACCTCCGGCAACTGCAAAGTCAAAGTCGTGCGGCGATTTGGTCATTCCTATCATGGATTGCTACAAAGGGCTCTAAGTAGAAGCTCCGATTTCCACCGAGATCGTAAAGCTGAATCTCGGCAGAGCGATAACTCTTTCGTCCAGTCGCGAGCCGATTCAGACCAACCCGCGCCTGCGAAAATCTCCGAAGTTTCCGCTGGACGATCGCTCGACCAAATCAATGGTGAACTTAAGCAAACACACTTCCCAGGCGTCGTCGACACCTTGGATAATGGCGCTGAGTGGTTCGTTTGCGCTCTCGACGCGGCGCTTGGTGCGATTGATGACGGCGTCAATTGAATCCGGCAACAGCTCTTCGCTCAGGTCGGTTTTGCGGAATTGAAAGCCGTAGCGAAGGACCGCAATGCCTCGTGCATGCTCACGCAATTGATCCACATACCTTTCTGCTTTTTCTCCAAACCCTTCGAGCAACAACCGGCAATAATGCTCCGGCGTTAGAATTTGTGGTCGTTCTGCATGGACTTTACCATTGCGGATCCGGACCTGATCCACGCGATCCATCAATTCTGAGATCAAATAGAAATTGAAACTTGTGTTACCAAACGTCGCGATCTGGCGCTCCGGCGCCACGATTACACGAGTATTTTCAAGAGCATAATCGAAGTCATCGCGGGTCATGATTGGCTGGAAGATAGGGTGAGCTCAGTGTTTTTCAAAAGACTAGAAGGTAAGAGGAAGAGCAGGGGGAATTATGGTTAGGCCAGAATTTTGCTACCAAATCTGGCGGCTACTTCCTTTTCGTTTGTGTTGGCTCGCTGCCGGTCTGCGGTTGTGACTGAAACAAAGGAAGATATTGGCCGTAGCCTTCTTCCTTTAATTTTTCCACGGGAACAAACCGCAAGGCAGCGGAGTTGACGCAGAAGCGTTGACCAGTCGGCGCGGGGCCGTCATCAAACAAATGACCCAGATGCGAATCGCTCGATTTTCCGCGGACCTCGACGCGCTCCATACCGTAAGAGGTATCGCGCTTTTCTGTCACGTTGCCGGCCTTGATAGGCTTGGTGAAACTTGGCCAGCCCGTGCCGCTGTCGAATTTGTCGATGGAACTGAAGAGTGGTTCACCGGTTATGACGTCGACGTAGATTCCTGGTTTGTGATTGTCCCAGTAGGCATTCTGAAACGGAGGTTCCGTGCCGCACTGGCGCGTCACCTTGTACTGGTCCTTGGTCAATCGTTCTCGTAATTCAGCGTCGCTGGGAACCGGGTTTGTCGGATTGTTCATTTTTGTAGTTTCTTGCTTCTGCGTTTGAGCATAGGCGAACAGGATCGAGCCAACAATCATTACCAAGGCGCCGGCTAGTCCGAACCAAAGAGTTTTGTGGGATTGTTTGTGCATCAATCGTGTTGCTTTCAGTCGTGTTTTTCGGTGCGGATTTGTCCCGTTTAGCCGTGCTTAATTTTACACGCACTCACCCCTCTTCGGCAAGTGGCGTAGGGGGGTTCCTCTCATTGCAGATCAGACTCAGAACGGCTGGCACGTGTTCAATCCTGTCGGCCGGCTTCAGGAACGCGAATGTAGCTGCGGAACAGGATTAGTCCGATGGGTGCAATAGATGCTGCCAAAGCGAAAATTAGCCACATCTTGCCGGGGTGCCGCGGGCCTTCTTCCGGGCAAAACGCCGCCAGTAACCATCCCCCGGCGCCAACAAGGAGTTTCCCGACAAGGAACGGTAGATACGCAAGCGATCCATATGATGCTTCCTGTCCTGGAGGAGCAATCGCCGCGGCATACTCGTACACGCGCGGCGAGTAAAACGCTTCGCCAATAGAGAAAACGATCAAATACAACGCAGCCATGACGTAATACGGGTGAATGCTTCCATGTAATCCTAGGTACGCGTGTCCGAGCCATTGGCCGAACATGCTGTTGACCGCCGACTGAAACCATTCTGTTGGAAGCGCCATAACGAACACTCCAGCGGCGCATATTATCCCGCCAATCACTACCATTCGATAAGCCGCATACTTTTGCGTCAGCGCGCCTACAATCGGCACCAAAATAATAATCACGATCGCATTAATCGCCGAAAGCTTCCCAACTGGTGCCCCAACGCCGAGTACGCGAATACCGAATTTAGGAAAGACATAATCCATTTGTAAAAAAATGGCTTTGAGAAAACCGATGAAGAGAAAGAATAACAGCAACCGATAAAAACCGGACTGGCCAATCAAGCGTCGAAAAAGACGCGTCGTAGCGATCGCGCTTTCTCGTACTGTTTTCCAGATGTCGCCGAAGAAATGTCGATGATCCCGGTGATTACCGGGGGATTGATCAACAGCCGGCATCCCATTTGTTGCTTCTGCCCGGCGCCGTAGAAAATAAATTACTGGGAATAGCACGATCTCAAAGGCTAGGCTGACCATGAACAACTGCTGGTAGCTGCTGGGTTCAAACCCAAACAGACTGACCCGCAAATTCAGCTGACGGACGTAATCAAAAATCCATCCAGCCGCGATGTAACCGACATTCATTATCATGTAGATGATCGAAAACGAGATCGATCGCTGAGCGACCGTCGAATAACACCGCGTTGCTGCCAGCAGTACTGGTGTTCCGAGCGCTTCGCCGATTGCCAGCGGAAGAACTCCGCACGCGAGTGCCAGCCAGGGGACCGTTGTAATCACCATGACGCTGCGGGCAACCGTACAAACGGCGACACCGAGGAAAAAAGTGCGGCGCAGTCCGATTGCGTCAGTAATGGATCCTGCCAGCAAAGTAAAGATCGTCATTGCCGGTGCCCAGACCCAGCCTACAAGGGCTCCTGATGCTTGATCACTGAACCCGAGATCTTTCGACAGCCACAGTACCATTGTTTTGTTTGTGACCGAATAGGCTGTGTAAATGAGGAACTTAATCAGGAACGTCAGCCATAACTCGCGCTTCGCGCCTTTAAGCACGGTGAATTTCGCTACGAAGCCGTTGAGACCTGTGGCGACGCCTGAAGGCGCAGTTTCTTTCGGTGCGCTTGGTTCTTTAATTGCTTCGCCCACGGGGCTGAACTATTCCGTCATTCGGAACGAAGTCGAGAAATCCCGTGGAACTAGCCTATGGCTACCGTTATCGCGCGGCGCGCGTAGACGTTCAACGCCATCGTTTGAGTTGGTTAAGGATGACGAGTTTTCATCACACCAAATTGGCAATGTACGCCCTGCGATCGAACGGCGCGAAATCATCAATGTTTTCGCCAGTGCCAACGAAACGCGTGGGAATTTTGAGTTCATCCTGGATCGCTACTACCACGCCCCCTTTACCGCTGCCGTCGAGCTTGGTCACGATCAGGCCAGTCAATCCCAGCGTGTTGTTAAATTCGCGTGCCTGATTAAGTGCGTTGCCGCCGGTCGTCGCGTCAACTACAAGAAAGGTTTCGTGCGGCGCGTCTGCATCAAGTTTACTGAGAGTTCGTTTTATCTTTTGCAGCTCGGCCATCAAATTCGCTTTAGTGTGTTGCCGGCCAGCGGTGTCGCAAAGGAGAAAGTCGATATGGCGTTTCGCCGCTGTTTCGTACGCTTCATAACAAAGTGCGGCTGGATCGGCTCCGTGCTGGCCGCAAACGATTTCCACTCGAAGTCTCTTTGCCCATATGTCCAGCTGCGCGATTGCCGCGGCGCGGAATGTATCTGCGGCTGCAAGCAGCACCGAGGAGCCCCCTTCTTTGATGTAGTTTCCAAGTTTAGCAGTTGATGTTGTTTTGCCGGTTCCATTCACGCCGACGATCAAAATCACGGTGGCCTTGCCGGTTGCCCGCCGGATGGGAGACGGGTCGCGCGGCAAAATGCGAGCGATCTCTTCGCGCACCGCCTTGATTACATCGCCGATTCCTAGCAAAGCCCAGGCCTCACGCTCCTGGAGGGTCTTGATGATCCGTGTTGTCATCGATATACCCAGATCGGCACGAATAAGACTTTCTTCGAGTTCATCCCAATCAATCGGTTTGGCAGCGAATTGTTTGGCGAGTGATTGAAGAAATTTCATTCTGCAAGAAAGGACGTGAACCGCGATTTGTGGATTGACGTGAGGATTTAGCGAATCACGATTGTCGTGGAACCGCTTCTCGCGCCGGCCTGCTTAAATCTTTTCGGATTCGATCGAGAATACCGTTCACAAAACGGCCCGAATCTGGGCCGCCGTACGCCTTTGCCAACTCGATCGCTTCATTGATGGAGACCACTGGCGGAATGTCATCGCGATAGAGCATTTCGTAGATCGCCAGCCGGAGAACATTGCGATCTACCGCTGAAATCCGACGAAATTCGTAGTTCTCACAGTAGCGGCGAATACGCTCGTCGATTTCTGGCAAATGCGCCACCATGCCCTCGATCAGCGGCTGTGCGAATTCGCGCACTCGCGGTACAGCCGGGCAAAAGTCCCAGAACTCCTCAATCTTTTCGGGTCCTTCTCCGCGCTGCAGATCTCGCCAGAAATGATATTGGACTGCAGCTTCCCGAGCTCTACGACGTTTACCCATGACTACTCGGCGGTTTGGAAACCGCCGCTCCTCGTTTGCTGCGAACTTCCGACAAAACCCTCGCGATTTCCACCGCCGCGCGCGCGGCTTCCGTGCCGCGATTAATTTGATTTTCAAGACAACGGGCACGCGCCTGAACTTCGTTGCCAAAACTCAAAACTACGTTGACGACTGGCACACCATGTTCGATGGCGATTCCTTGCAGAGCGTCCGTCACTGATCGGCTCAGATTTTGCGCATGATTCGTTTCACCCTGCAAAATGACTCCGCATGCAATAATGGCGTCTGCTTTGGCGTAATTCGCGAGTTCACGGACGACCACCGGAATCTCAAATGAGCCAGGCACGCGGTAGAGAGAAATCGTCGCGTCCGGCGCAAGCGCACGCAGTTCGTCCTTCGCGTGGTCTACGAGCCCATCCACGTATTGGGCATTAAAGCGGCTCGCGACGATCTGGAATGTGCGCTTGCCCTTCGCGATTGCGGGACGAGATGGCGATTCCTTCGTCATTCGTCAGCCGTATCGGGTCATTCACGAACGCTCTAGAGCAAGTGCCCGAGCTTGGTCCTTTTTGTTTCGAGGTACCTTTTATTATGAGGATTGGCTTCGGTCCGGATCGGCACCTGCTCGATCATTTCCAGACCGTAACCCTCAAGGCCGACAACTTTTTTCGGGTTATTTGTGAGGAACCGAAATTTTCGCACGCCTAGATCGAAAAGGATCTGTGCGCCGAGCCCGTAATCGCGCAGGTCGCTGGGATAACCTAACTTCGTGTTCGCTTCCACAGTGTCGAGCCCTTGTTCCTGCAACTTGTACGCGTGGATTTTTGCCGCCAGGCCAATGCCGCGACCTTCCTGGCGCATGTAAACCAAAATGCCCTGGCCCTCCTGTTCAATTTGCCGCAACGCTGCATGCAATTGATTGCCGCAGTCGCACCGACGGGAAGCGAAAACATCGCCGGTAAGGCATTGGCTATGTACGCGCACGAGCGGGGCTCTATGGTTGCCGATGTCGCCTTTAACGAGCGCGAGATGATGCTGGCCATCCAGTTTGGAACGATACAAGTGCAGATCGAAATCGCCATAGTCGGTGGGCATTTTCACGATTTGCTCGAGTTCGACGAGCTTTTCGCTCTTACGCCGGTGGGCGATCAGACTCTGAATTGTGCAAATGCGTAGCCCATGTTTGTTCCGGAATTCCATCAGTTCCGCCAAACGCGCCATCGTGCCATCGTCGTGCAAAATCTCGCAGAGCACGCCCGCGGCTTGCAGTCCGGCCATTCTTGCCAGATCGACGGCTGCCTCGGTATGGCCGGCACGCCGCAACACACCGCCATCTTTCGCGCGAAGTGGAAACACGTGACCCGGCTGATTCAAATCCTCTGGGGACGATTTCGGATTGGCGATGGCCAGTATTGTAGTCGCGCGATCATAGGCGCTTATCCCGGTGGTCACGCCCCGCGCCGCGTCCACAGAGACTGTGAAATCGGTGTTATGTTTCTCGCGATTTTGCGTCACCATCCGTTGCAAGCCAAGTTGATCGGCCCGCTCATTCGAAATGGGAACACAGATCAAACCGCGGCCATGGGTGGCCATGAAATTGACGGCTTCAGGAGTGACCTTTTCCGCCGCCATCACCAGATCGCCTTCGTTCTCACGGTCGGCATCGTCGGTCACAATCACCATACGCCCTTTGGCCATGTCGCTTAGTACATCGTCAATCGCGTCGAACCGAAATGTTTCTTTCGCCTCAATCATTGAACACAATACAATTACGCCCGGTAGGTTGTTCAGCAACTCTTACTGATGCACGCGCTCGTAATCGCAATACTGGTCAAAAATAGCCGATACCAGGCGCGATCAGTTGTGAGCACCGGTCGAAATCATTTCGAGCTCGTCGCTACGATTGCCTCCGGCCGGTACATGTCGCGATTGCTACCCTGAAATTCGGCTTTCAACTTCACAGTGAAGCGCGAAAGATCGACAAGGTCCCATCGTGTGAAGGTCCAGGCCGGGTTTGCAGAACCTGGTCTTTCATGTGACGCATGCTCAAATCCGACCACGAAATGCACCGCATCGTCGCGCACTTTGTTCGTCGATTTTCTTGGCTCGAAATAGAAGGTGCGGAAACTGCTGTCGCGACTTCCCGTGGCGTAAAGTTTCGGGTCCAAATAGAAGACGCGTTCACTGTCCAAATCTACGATGCGCAAGTCGGGGTAACCTGAACGCTGCACTTTGCCCGCACCATTGAGCGGAAAATCGCAGCGCAACCCCGGGGTCGCATTGAGTAACTCGCGCAGCGTGTCTTCGAAATATCTGCTGACCTCGTTGATACGATCGACGTTTTGAATCACGCTGCCGCGCGTGTTGAATCCCTTTACCGTCTCATTGCACGCGGCCCTAATGGCCCTTGCTATCCGCTGGTCCACTACGTTTGTCGGGTCAAATGAGAGCACCTTTTTCCCTGTAGTATCAAAAATGACTTCACTGAACGGGACGCCGCGCAGTTGTTGATCTTCATCCAGCAACCAGGGAATCAATTGGTCCACCGGTGATTTCTCCGAAAGTGAACTCGATTGTAGCGCATTAACTGCGACTGCTGGTTTTGTAATGCCAATCAGCGGAGTTGCCCTGCAATTCAGAGCTGCCGCGAACGCAAATGCGACAACAACGAGCCGCATATCAAGGTAGACGGAATCCCACGCGGCCGATTTAGATGTACTGGTCATTTCGTTATCATGAGAGTCCCCACTTTCAACGTCGAGAATCTCTTCAGCCGGTGGAAGGGCGCTGACGGCGGGCGCGCAGTAGTCGCTAGCTTTTTGGATTCGTTCGAGAAAACTGCTCAGTCATTGCGGAGATCAATCCAGATGTTTTTGTCTCTGGTGGAATTCGAGAGCCGCAGGTCTTGCCTGCCGGGGAACTTCTAATTACAACTACAGTGCATTTGACCAAGTCCGATAAAATCTTCGTTGCTGGCCACACTGGCATGGTCGGCAGTGCGCTCGTTCGTCGGCTTGAAGCAGAAGGGTTCAACAATTTACTCAAACGCAATCGCCCACAGCTCGATCTCACGGACGAATGTGCGGTCGCGCGATTCTTTTCAGACGAAACACCGGACATTGTCATTGTCGCGGCAGCGAAGGTCGGTGGGATAAAGGCAAATAACGATCACCCTGTTGAATTTCTTCTGGAGAATTTGCGGATCCAAAACAACGTGATTCGCCTCGCTTACGAATTTGGCGTGAGCAAACTGCTTTTTCTTGGCAGCTCCTGCATTTACCCGAAGTTTGCGCCTCAACCGATTCCAGAAGCAGCGCTGCTCAGCGGCGCTCTGGAGCCGACCAACGAATCGTACGCGACTGCGAAGATTGCCGGGATCAAGCTTTGCCAGGCGTACGCGCGCGAGTACGGCGCGAACTTCATCTCTGTCATGCCGACAAACCTGTACGGGCCTAACGACAGCTTCGATTTGGAAAGAGCTCATGTGTTGCCGGCTCTCCTGCGCAAGGCGCACGAATCGAAAGCTCGCAAGCAAAAAGAGCTGATCGTATGGGGAACCGGAAAACCGCGCCGCGAATTTTTGCACGTAGACGATCTTGCTTTCGCCTGTCTTTTGTTGCTGGAGAAGTACGACTCACCGGAAATCATTAATGTTGGTTGCGGCGAAGACATCACCGTTTGCGAGCTGGCCCACCTTATTTGCAACGTTGTGGGATTTGACGGCGAGCTCGTTTGGGACAGAACGAAGCCGGACGGAACACCACAGAAGCTCTTGGATGTGACCAAAATTTCGTCGCTTGGCTGGCAGCCGACGATTCCATTACGCGAAGGCATTGCACAAACGTACGAATGGTTCCTGGCCAATCGGATCCCATCGTAGAGACGTCGTGCTCTGGCGGAACCGTTCGGACGCGGTCACAGTGTGCGGTAAACTACCTTGCTGAGCCTGCGAAGTTTCGGCCGTTGACCCGCGAAAGCTTTCGGAGTTGACTCATTGCGGACCGATGAAAAAGCTGCGAGTTGGTGTTGTTGGCGTTGGGCATATTGGGAGCAATCATGCAAGGCTCTACGCAGAAATTCCGTTCGCTGAGTTTACAGCAGTGTATGATGTAGAACCGTTTAGAAGCCGCACGATTGCCAGCAAATTCGGCGCCGTACCGGCGACATCGCTGGACGACTTCATGGAACGGATTGATGCCGCCTCGGTGGCAACTCCTACCAATACTCACCACGAGGTTGCAAGGGCTCTCCTTGCCAAGAGCAAACATGTGCTGATTGAAAAACCGATCACTGATAACACGGTGCATGCCACTGAGCTCGCAGAACTCGCAGCGCGTAACGGAGTCATCCTGCAAGTAGGCCACGTTGAGCGCTTCAACCCGGTTTTGGGCGCACTCGAAAAATATCTGACGCATCCCCGGTTCATCGAAGCCCATAGGCTCGCGCCATACACGGAACGCAGCACCGATATCGGCGTTGTGCTCGACTTGATGATCCATGATTTGGAAGTGATTCTGCATTTTGTTCGCTCGCGGTTATGGAGTGTCGACGCCGTCGGTGTGCCCGTGCTTAGCCAGAGCGAAGATATCGCCAACGCACGGCTCCATTTCGAAGATGGTTGCGTGGCAAATGTGACCGCAAGCCGCATTAGTCCCGAACGGATGCGCAAGATTCGCATTTTCCAGGAAGACGCATATCTATCGCTCGACTATCAAAATCAAAGCGGTGAAATTTATCGACGGGTCGGAAAGCAGATCTGGCGTGACAGAGCCGAGATCGAACATGGCGAACCACTCAAGCTTCAGCTCACATCGTTCATCGAATGTGCAACCACGGGGCGCCAACCGCGCGTTTCTGGTTCTCAAGCGACAGCAGCTTTGGATCTCGCAGTCAAAATCACGAAACAAATCTCTTCGAGTGCATAGGATCGCTCCGGGTGAGAATTGTAATGCGGAGCCAGGCGTGTGCGTTGCTTAACACTTCGCTTATCAGCTAACACCATTGCCGCGACCAAACCATGACAATCTACTTCGTTGCCGGCGAAGTCAGCGCGGATAATCATGGCGCCGCATTAATGCGCTCGCTACGCGAGTTAGATCCCGAGGCCCGGTTCGTTGGTCGCGGTGGGCCGCAAATGCAGCAGGTCGCCGGTGCGTTTTTCAACAACTGGATAGGTGACGCTGCGGTTCTCGGCTTGTGGGAAGTGCTGCGCAAGTACGGCTATTTTCGAGAGCAGTTCCATCGGACGATTACCGAAATTATGGAAAGCAAACCCGATGCGATTGTTTTCATCGACTACCCGGGGTTCAATTTGCGATTAGCCCGAGCACTGCGAAGACGATCGCAGACTACAAAACTCATCTATTACATTAGTCCGCAGGTTTGGGCATGGAATCGCGGCCGAATCAAAAAAATGGCGCGCTTCGTCGATCTTGTGCTCTGCATTTTTCCGTTTGAGGCCGAGCTCTACAATGAATCGGGCCTTCGGACCGTCTTTGTCGGTCATCCAATGATCGAGACACTTCAGCCACAGAAGATCGGAGCAGAGCGCGATCCCAATTCGATCGGCCTGTTCCCAGGTAGTCGGCTTCGTGAAGTTCGAAAAATTTTCCCGGTTATGATCGAAGTAGCGCGCCTGTTGTTGCAAAGCAAGCCAGGTCTGCGCTTCCACGTCGCAGCCGCATCTGAAGGACTCCTAGAGGAGATGAGGAGCATGCTGATGAATGAACAATCAGTAGCTCGACAGGCGATTGACATCGTAGCCGGTCAGACTGCGGGGCTGATGCAACGGGCGTGGGTTGGCATTGTGGCCTCCGGAACTGCGACACTTGAGGCCGCTTACTTTCAGATGCCATTTGTGCTGATTTACAAAGTAACCTGGCCGACATACATCGCCGGGCGACTGGTCGTTAGTGTAGATTATCTCGGTATGCCTAATTTGCTTGCAGACAAGGAAGTCATTCCCGAATTTATTCAACACCAGGCGAAACCGGCTGCAATTGCAAAAGCTGTCCTGTCTTTGATGGAAGATCCAAAGGCGCGTGATCGGATGATTTCGGAATTTCATGAGGTCGTCGTTAAATTGGGCGGCACCGGCGCAAGCAACAGGGCCGCGCGGGCGATTCTTCAAGAAGTTAAGGAGTCGCGATCTACCGATCAACGTTCTAGACAGACGGAGGCGGGTCGAGCCAGAAGGAACGAAGTTAATTCATCGCAATGAAGATCTGGGATGTTTCGCGCACGTTATCGAACAAGTTGGCTGAATGGCCGGGCGACGAGCCGTTTCGTTATCATTTGACGAACGAGATCGCAAAAGGCGCAACCGTGAATCTCGGAGCAATAAGTATGAGCGTCCATAACGGCACCCATGCCGATGCGCGGCTCCATTTCCACGCTAACAGCGAATCGATCGAGAAAGCGTCGCTCGATCTCTATCTGGGTCGAGCGGTCGTAGTTGATCTCTCGCAAAGTTTTTCGCGTTTGAAGGAAAAGCACCTGATTACGCTGGATGATCTTCGCCCGGATGCGGAAGAAATCGGTGCGACGTCACGGCTTCTGGTGAAGACCGGCCGATGGAGCGACTCAACAGTTTTCCCGAAGAAAATTCCCGTTCTGGCGGCGGATGTGCCAATGTGGTTGCAAAAAAACGGGGTGAAGCTTCTGGGCGTGGATCTGCCGTCAATGGACGAGATTGATTCGAAGTCGCTGCAGAACCATCGCGCTCTTGAGCGGGTCGGCATTGCCATTATTGAATCACTCGATTTGAGCGGGGTCGCCCCGGGCGTTTACAATTTCGCGGGGCTACCTCTGAAGATCGCGGGTGCCGATGGCGCTCCGGTGCGCGCGGTGCTCTGGCGTGATTAAAACGATATGACTGTCACTCCTAACGGAGCTGGGTGCCACCTTTAGGTAAGTTCGCCGGGTGTCTTGATGTCCTCGACATGACGGAAGGCGTATTTGAAGATCGCCGGCTGCTATGGGCTATCGCCGCGCTGATAGTTATTTTATTCACGGCCGCTAATCTGCCCTGGCAACTCGACGATTACGATCAGGCGAAACAAGCGTTCACCTCATTCGAAATGGTCAAGGAAGGCCATTGGTTTTACCAGCGTACTCCGCATGAAGGCGTAGCGACAAAGCCGCCGTTGGTTGGCTGGATTTCAGTCGCGGTTTTTGCGGTGACGCGCTCATGGGAAATTGCCTGGCGATTTCCATCGCTTGTAGCTGCGCTCGCCCTCGCAATTGTGCTATTCCGCGCGGCTAGGAATGCTTATGGAGACGATGCTGCATTAATCGCGCTCGCCGCATTCGGATTCAATCTGCTGAGCCCGCGCCTGGCGACACTAGTGCGCACCGACATGCCGCTGGCGTTGGTGGTTTTTCTAATCGGCCTTCTAACATGGCAAAAAATCCGAGCCCGGACTGGCTGGGCGCTGCGTGATCAAATTCACATTTTTGTGCTGCTCACTGCGTCGATGTTAATCAAAGGCCCAATTGTTTACGCGTTTCTGCTACCGGGCATTTTGGTGTTTGAGTGGCACTGTCGCACGGCACCACCGCGGGGCGCGCCGAAACAGCATTCGAGCAGAGCCTGGGCTGGTTGGTGGCCATGGGTTGCATCACTCGTGATCTTTCTTCTTTGGGTAGCCGGCGGCATTTGGTCTCGACCAGGGTTTTACCAGGAAGTTGTAATGCGGGAATTTATCGGCCGCTTTGGCGAAACAATTCATCGGCCGCAGCCGCTTTTTTTTTATTTTCCGCATCTGTTACACAAATTTGCGCCGTGGAGTGTCTTGATGATCTTCATTGCGGCTGTTGATCTCCGCTCGCAAAAATGGCGGGTGCGCGGAGCTTTTCGAGAGATGGCGCCGGAGACGTTCTGGCTGTTATGTTGGAGCATTGGCGGTTTGCTTGTCATGTCGCTGATTCCATCGAAGCGGGTTGATAGAATCTTTCCGGTGATTCCACCGCTTTGTTTGCTGTTGGCTGCACAGATTTCTGCCACGTGCGCCCCGCTTCCACAAACGGCTTCTTCCGGGATCCCTGGAGTGCGGAGGCTCTACCTGTGGACCCTCGCAGCGCTTGGGTTGGGAATCCTTATCACCGGCGGCTACACAGGTTGGAAGATCGTCACCGGCTACAGGGATCATCGCGATGCGTTAGCGGTCTTTGGAAAAACAGTGCGAGACGAAGCGCAAGCGCATCACTGGCGTTGCCAGATTGTAACTGCCAAAGATGAAGGGTTGCTTCTCTATCTTCGAGAGATGTATTTCATCGCCCCGGCGGATGCTGTCGCAGAATGGAAAGCTGGAAATCTGGATGCACTGGTTGCGTCAGAAGAAAAAGCGGCGGCTCTAATGCCCGATCTTAAGGATGCTGCTTTTTCCGAGTTACAATCAAATGAGTCACGAGAACAGGAGCAGGGGCGGGGATACGTATTGATCACTCACCAGCCCTAGCAAGCAATTGCCCTAAGATCGCATACCCTAACTTTGGCTAGCAACTTACCGCCTTTTGCCGCTACGCTTTTCACCATAAATTACCCTCTAAACAGCTGTGCCCGCGGCCTGCGCCCCCCCGGCGTCCCGGTTGTGATTTCGGTTCAATCGAGTAACTTCGTCGGTGCAACGGTTTCGGGCGTTTACGCTGATCGAGATTGCTCTCAGCATTTTCATATTGCTGCTGTTACTTTTACTGGCGGTGCCCAGTTTGAGCGGTGTCATCGGTAGTAGGCGATTAAAGCAATCTCTCGATAATTTCAATCAGCTGGCGCATCAGGCGCAAGAGCACAGTGTGATCGAACGCCGGCCGTATCTGCTTGTCTGGAGTAAGAACAGCGTGGTATTGCGGCCAGAGTTCTTTGCAGAAAATGAAGAAAGTAAACCCACTGCAGTGTTTCGCCTCCCCAAGGGAAGCTGGCTAAAGCTCTCACTTCCGGCAGCGCTAGCGAACAAACCCCCTGCTGAATGGATATTCTGGCCATCGGGAAACTGCGAACCTGCAACCATTCAATTCAAAGGTCCCGCTGGTGCGTGGACGGCGAATTATTCGCCGCTGACAGCACAGCCGGAACTTACGTACTATGCCGCAAGGTAGACCAAAAGATCCGAGCTCAGCGATGAGAAGTCGAATGGGCTTTGCTTTGTACGAAGTCTTAATTGGAGTAGCCATTTTTGCTCTAGGTGTGATCGCGCTTGGACGGGCGGTAGAGAATTGTATCAATGCGAGCACGATCAGCGCGGAAGACAACGTTGTGCGACAGATCTTGTCGGATCGAATGGCCGAAGTTCAAGCTGGGTCGGCCGTTCCCGACGCGGAAAAGGAATTCAAGATCAACACCAATTACGGCACGATAACTTTACACCAGAAGGCTGCTCCTGCCGTTCTAACGGAACCTGACAACACGCTTATTACCGGGATTAATCTCGTTACGTTGACGGCCCGTTGGGAGCACTCGGGCGTTCCAGAGTCAAGAGAGATTCAGTTTTATGTTTATCGCTCCAGCTAAATTCATGGAACACCGAAATGGTAGGGGCGCCGCGTTGCGGCGTCCGGACCGCGCAGCGCACCGTCCCTACCGTCGGGGTTTCACACTCCTCGAGATAATGTTGGCCGTTTCGATCCTCGGAATCATGGCGATGGCGATCTTTCGCTTTGTGCAATCGAATCTGACTGCCTTGCAATTTTCATCTGAAACCGCTGCACAGGATGCGCAATATGACGGATTGCGTGATTTGCTCACCCTCGAGTGGCAAAGCTTGAGTCCGCTTCGAGCACGAATGATGGGAGAACCATTCAAGTTAAACGATCGCGAGCGCGATGAGATAAGATGGAATTCAA
>DASTMV010000054.1:0-66412 GCA_035713885.1 Candidatus Udaeobacter sp.
TTTTCATCCAAAGGCAACATCCGTCCTCAAACCATCTCCGATGCAGCCAAACGAGCCGTGTTCAATGTCAAGGTTCACAACTTGCAGGCAACCCTCACGCAGCAACAGCAGCAAATAGAGACGCTCAGCATGCAACTGAAAGAACACGCCGCGCAGATCCAGAAAGTCAACGCCCAGCTCGAAATGAATAAGCCGGCGGCCAAAGCGATTGTTAACAAACCTTAGGTCTTCGTTCAAGTAGGATTCACTTCAGCGCCGATTGCTTCCAGTCGGTGAGGTTTCCGCAGGTGCGACTGGTTTAACAGGCGATTAGCGCAATAGGCATACTGAGCGTTTGTAACGAGATACGAAGCAGCGACAGTGGCATCGACGGCAGCACAATCTGCGCTAACCGTTTAAGAGATGACGAAAGAGGAAATCGCCACTGTCTTAGAAAGAATTGCAACGCTGCTGGAGCTTAAAGGCGAAAATCCGTTTAAGATCCGCGCGTACACCAACGCGGCGCGCGCGATCGAGACTTTCGGTGCAAATGTACCCAGCTTTCAGGACGAAGAAGTCGTGGCGAAAATCCCCGGAATCGGAAAGAGCATCGCGCTGAAAGTCAAGGAACTTGCCGAAACCGGATCGCTTCAGTATTTTCAGGAATTGAGCGCAGAATTTGCGCCGGGAATTCTGGAATTATTTTCATTGCCGGGTCTTGGAGCGAAAAAGATCAAGGCGCTCCATGACAAACTCGAAATCAGCTCACTCGGGGACTTGCAGAAGGCGTGCGAAGAGGGGCGCATCGCCGAGTTGCCAGGCTTTGGCCAAACGACACAACGGAAAATCAGTGAGGCTATCGCGCGACGCGCGGCCCACGTCGGTTCGTTTCAGTTCGGCCAGGTTGCAGCTGAGGCCGAATCGTTGCGTGCGGATTTAGCAGAACACGAATTGGCTTTTCAGGTTGATGTTGCCGGAAGCTATCGGAGGCGAAAAGAAATTGTGCATGACCTGGATTTGTTAGTAGCCACAAACGATCCCGAAGCGATTACGAAATTCTTCGTTTCTCATCCGCTGGTTGATTCCGTTATCGTGCAAGGTCCTACGAAATCGAGCGTCCGGCTGCGTTCCGGCGTACAATGTGACCTTCGAGTGGTCACGACAGCGGAATACCCGTTCGCCCTCGCTTACTTCACCGGGAACAAGCAACACAATATAGAGATGCGTAGCCGCGCACTGCAATGTGGTTGGACGCTCAACGAATATCGACTGGCTAAAGTTCCAGTTGACGTTAAAGCGAAGAAGAACAGACCGATAGAGAGAATTCCAAACGTGTGTGATGAAGCCGATTTGTATCGCGCGGTCGATCTGGAATTTGTTCCGCCGGAACTGCGCGAGAACTGCGGGGAATTTGAAGCGGCCGAACAACACTCGCTACCGACCTTGATCGAGAAGGAAAATCTGCGTGGCACCTTTCATTGCCACACAATTGCCAGTGACGGGCACAATACACTCGAAGAAATGGCCGCAGCGGCGCAGGAACTTGGCCTCGAGTATCTCGGTATTGCCGATCATAGCCGTAGTTCCGTTCAAGGCCACGGCATCGATGCGAAAACGTTGCTCGAGCAGGTTACCGCGATTCGGAAGTTGAACAATACCTTCGACGGATTTCGGCTGTTTGCTGGAATTGAATGCGACATTTTGCGCGACGGCTCGCTCGATTTTCCTGATGAAATTCTGTCGCAGCTCGACTATGTCGTGGCGTCAGTTCATTCAGCTTTCAATTTGAGCGCATCGGAAATGTCGCAGCGCGTGATCCGTGCGCTGGAAAATCCATTCGTTACAATTCTCGCGCATCCGACCGGCCGATTGTTGTTGAAACGCGACCCGTACGAGATCGATATCCCCGCGGTTCTCGACGTGGCAGCCCGCACCGGCACATGGATTGAGCTCAACGCCGCGCCAAAGCGGCTTGATCTCGACTGGCGTTGGTGGCCACTAGCAAAGCAAAAAGGCGTCAAATGTGTAATCAATCCGGACGCCCATCGCACCGAGCGTCTGCAGGACTTGTGGTTTGGCGTCGGCATCGCTCGGAAAGGCTGGCTCAGCAAAGATGATGTGGTGAATTGTTTGCCATTGGGCAAAATCGAGAACGCGCTGCGTGTGAAGCGTGGGCAATGACGCCGAGAATCGTCCGGAGCGCCGCGAGGCTGCTCTGTTCCAAGACACGTCGGCAGAAGATATCCGCGGGGCTGTAGGCCTGTAGGGCTATACTCCCACTTTCTTCCGCTGGGGCATAAACATCGTGAGGCATTTGCAGGCACCGCCCGCTTTAATGAATTCGCTCATTGGTAACGCATGAGAACGATAACCACGGTCCTGCAGCTTGCTCGCGAGGTGTGGCGCGCCTTCGGGCAAAACGATGTCGCTGTCGATCACCACAGCGTTACACGAGAAATGCATTGCCTCTTCCGGCGCGACATCGATCAAATCGGTCACATGCTCCCGTATGGCGCGTTGACCGTATTCGTCGAACGCATCCGGGAACCAAAATGCACCGCCATCCGGCAGAGGGCAAAAACAGGTATCAAGGTGATAAAAACGCGGATTCACCAACTCCACGGAGACTACGAGACAGCCAAGCATTTCCGCTATGGCACGGTGTGATTGAATGTCTGAACGAAATTTGTAGCCGCAAAAGAGCACCTCACCGGCGCCAAAGAGAGCGTCGCCTTCACCTTCGAAATAAAGCTGTTCCGGCAGCCAATCCACTTCATAGCAGTGTTGCTGCATCCATTTAACGAAGAATGGCTGCTCACCGGCGCGCTCTTTATGGCGGAAATTACTGGGAATGAATCGGCGACCGACCGTCAGTCCGGCGTTGGCTGTAAAAACCATGTCGGGAAGCCGCGGCTGCGGCGTGATCAGATGAACTTTGCAATTCAATTTTGAAAGCGTGGCGTGCAGTTGTTTCCATTGCTCTTTCACGATCGCCGCTTCGGCACCGTGGGCGACACTCATCCACGGATTAATCTCGTACTCGATCCCATAGTAATCCGGAGGACAAAGAAGCAACTCGCGCATGGCAAAGAGAAAATCTAGTGGCTGATCTTGGAATCGCTGAGGCAATCGGCGAGTTCCCGCAGAAACGGCTCCACGTCTGTAACGAGACCTATGGATTGTAACGGCTGCCGCTCGACCGCTCGTTCTACGGCTGGCGGATTGATATCGACGCAAACGGTTTTCACGTTGTTAGCGAGGAACGCCCCTATCGCAAGCGAGTAACGAAGCGTCGCTAACAACAACACATGGGTCACGTCACGGAGCTTGTCTCTCAGGATTTTTTCGCATTCGATAATGTCAGTGGTTACGCCTGGGATCGGCCCCTCATCACCGATGGCTCCGATCAATACAATATCGACATCGTGTTCTACACACGCGTGCATGATCCCGCTGGTCAGGATCTTTTGACGAACAGCGGCAGCAATTCCACCGACTTCCCGAATTGTATTTATGGCACGGATATGATTTTCGTGTCCGCCGCGGGCCATTGCGACATCCGGACTCAAGCCCAACGAGGTTCCAAACAAGGCGTGCTCAACGTCGTAAGCGGCGAATGAGTTTCCGGTAAAGAAACGATCGATGCAACCTCCTCCAATCAATCGAACCAAATGCCTGCCTGCGCCGGTGCGCACAACCGCAGGTCCACCGACCACTGCGACTTTGCCGCCAGCGCCGCGGGCGCGTCGGAGTTCCTTGGCGATCTCGCGAATAACGGCGAACTTGGGCTCCTCGGCATCGACGATGTTGTTAATGAACTGGAACGGATCCGTATGAGTGATTGCTCGCTGTACAGGCACGACACGGATTCCTTGATGCCCAATGACAATTTCGTCGCCTTTTTTGACGTCAAAAAACTTAACTGCTCGCGCGCGGCCTTTTTTCCGGTCAACCGCGATCGCACTATTGATGATCGCCGGCGTCACATCGATCTCTTTGCCGCCGATGCGAACAAACGTTTGCTGATTCGTGGTTACATAGAATTCGGGCGGGAAAACGCCGTCGGCTGGAGCCGGGGCCACTTGGGCGTTTGTTCGCTCCAGCACTTCAGCGCCCTGCTGGCGAAGCCGCAGAATCAGCTCGTCTAATGCTTCGCTTGTTTCGGCGGACACCTCGATTCGGGCAAAGCTTTGGTCCGCGCGTTTTCGACCGATTTGGACTTCAGAAATCTTGAAGTTCCCACTATGCGTCAGAATCTGATCGAGCACCTTGGGCAGGATTAGCGAATCGATGATGTGACCACGCAACTCGATCGTCTCCGAAAACATCCGCAAAATTTAGCCAAGGAAGAGCACCGCGCCAGTGGACTAGACGTTGTCGTCCAGCTTGTGCTGCGAACCGGATTTGATACGTAACCGTTTGACATTAGCGCCAGTTCAACGCGAAAAGATCAACATGGAAAAACCAACCGCACGTGGACCTTCTCCGGGGCGCAAGGCCGTCCATGTGCTGGGCCCCAGATTAAATCGCAAACCCAAGCAGCCGCCCCCGTTGCCGTTGAAGAAAAAAAGACCAGGTCCGGATTACAGAAGCAATTGTTAGAATCGGAGATATGCACGACGATTTACCAGCTCTCGCGGCCAAGATCAGCGAAGCACTTTTAAACCGCTCGGAGTATGTCGTCACGCAACCTGCGGAACTGCGAGTTCTTCGCGAATTGTCCGGAGAAGAGATCTGTGATTTCGCAAGGAGCCGTGGCTGGGGCGTAATCCGCCGTCTCGGAGGCCGACAAATCGAATTTTATAACGATGCAAGCGTGCGCGGACTGTAGCCGGCATCAGTTATCTCATACGCCCATCATAGGTAAATCTAGACAGGGCGTCTCACCGTCCTACAGCAATGCTGGACAGCGGCGCTCACTTGGCTTACGAATGCTGGCCCCGTCCACATGGAAGCCGCGAAGATTTATTTCATTGTCTTTGGTGTTCTGACGATTGCGGGTGGCATTATCGGCTATGTCAAGGCGGGCAGTGTGCCGTCGATCATTGCCGGCTCAATCACCGGCATTTTGCTGCTCGTAGCGGCATTTGTTATGCCTGAACACCGCGTTGCCGGGTTAGCGACTGCGCTGATCGTTTCGCTTTTGCTGGCGGCATATTTTGTCCGCAAATATTTGAGCACAGGCGCAATCATGCCAGCCGGCATGATGTCGGTACTGAGCATAATCGGAGTTATCGCAGCCATCATTGCCTGGGTAAAAAGGTAATCGCGTGGGAAAAATTCGCCTTCGCACGTGGCGACGTCTGGTGCTGGTTTTGTTCATCGCGCTTTTTGCCGCGATTGTTTATCGATGGATCTCGCTGGAGCGACTGCAACGCATCGTCCCAGCGGAAGTATCCGTCACACCGACACCGGAACCAACCGCCACGCGTCCGCCGGTCATCACGGGAAAATTGGACAGCACAAAACTGTTCAATGGCATCACGCTTCGCTCCACAGTGGAGACAACTCCCGGTACGGATGCCGCAACGGAACGGAACGACCCGGAGAGCTACGTGCTTGATCTAAGGCTCCTGGCACGTTTGCCTTCACCGAACGAATCCATAGAAGAGCTTGCGAAAGTCAGTCCCCGGTTGCCGATGCTTTTGCCCGGTCTCTCCTCGATGGCGTCGGCCAGTTCAATTTCGCCGCTCTTTGCGCAGCTTTACGACACAAAAGTTCGAATGCTGCGCGAAAACCTTGGCCGCCTCGATTTGCTCTTGTCACGGCATAACTTTTTCGATTGCCAAACCGTTCTGCAGCTTCAGCATCCCGAAACCCATCGCAAAGCGCTTCTGTTTCAGGCGGACATGGATGTGGACGCCGATGGCTCAGATGCCGACCGGCTGCCTGCAGGTACAGGTGCGCCGACGAATTTTAAGCCGGCTACCAGCTATCGTTGGCAAAAGAAAACAGACGCAGCCAACCCGTATCTCGGTGCGACCGAAGAGCGGTTGAAGCGCGCCGAAGACGAGTATGCGCTGGCGACCACCACACCGGCTCGGAAACGCGATCTGCGCAACGCAATCGTCGAATTGCGAGCAGAAGCTGGCACACTGAAAAAATTCAGTTTCCTGATCGGAGCGATCGACCCGTTCATCGTAGTGCCAGGCGCGTTTACGCATGGCCAGGACGCAGTTAAGCCGGGCGATTATGCACTGGTGGTTTTTGGCGACGCGATTTACCCGGTCATCGTCGGAGATGTCGGGCCCAACGATAAAGTCGGTGAAGCGTCGCTGCGAATTGCTAAAGAGCTCAACGCTCTCTCAACCGCTTACAATCGTCCGGTGAGCGATTTGAAGGTAACGTACATCATATTTCCAGAAACGGCTGACAAGCCATTTGGTCCGCCTGATTTGGAAAAAATCCGCTCCCGCTGCGAGATGCTCGTCAGAGAAATCGGCGGCGCGAGCGTGCCGTTGCACGAATGGGTAAATATCATTCCTCCTTCGCCGACTCCCAGCACATCGCCTGCAGCATCAGCATCGCCGAGCGCGACGCCGTCTGCTTCGGTAATGGGATCGGCACCGCCTTCTCCTTCACCCGTGGCCACGTTTGCGTTTCGTCTATCCAGTCCGATCGCAACCGGGTCAGATGGTTCGATCCCCGACCGCGAGCGTTCGCCTGCCGCAACCCGAAAGCCCCGCAGCAAACACAAGCCGTGAATCCGGGACAGCCGTTTACCTCAGCGCCTGGCTACGACGAGCGCCTGCGGCTGATGCACATATTGATGGAATATCGCCACAGATCCATTCATTCAGAGCTGCTAAAGATCCGCGACAAATATTCCATGCTCCACCTTGACGCTCTGATTCTGGTTTATCACTTCGCAAAAGTTTCCTCCGCAGCAATTCTCGAGATTGGAGCGTTTGTTGGCGGGGCAACGATCGCCGCCTCCTTTGGGATTCGCGATTCAGGCCAAAAAAAGAAACTGATCACAATCGAACCTGGTGGAAGATTGAAACACAAGCGACTCGGCACGCGAAATATTTTGCGCGACTTGGAACGCAATCTGGCCAGAGAGCATGTGGCGAGTCTCGTGACCTTAATCAAAGGGCAGTCCTTTAAGCCGGAAGCAGTTTCGGCTGTCTATCGGGCGCTCGGTTCGGCTGAAATTGGTCTGTTGATTCTCGATGCCGATGCAGGCAAGCGAAGAGACATCGATTGCTATCGTGACAAATTAACGAACGGCTGTTGGCTGGTCATAGACGATTATTACGGAACCGATTCCAACCAGAAAATTACTCCCACTCGCGCAGATGTGGACGCGTTAGTCGAGGCGGGTTTGCTGGAACCGTTTGGGTTTTATGGCTGGAGTACCTGGATCGGACGATGGAGAGGATCCGCTGGGTGCTGTTGACGATTTTCTGGTCTACGTTTCCTCGGGCCCAACAACAAGGTGAATCAGGCTGTTAGGCGCAGAAACGAAAAAGCCGTTAAAATCTTCCCGCAATTGTTCGACTTCGTCTCGGCGCTCGATGCCGTGAACTTTCAGAAAAGACGCCGCTGCCTCTGTGTCGTTTGTTTCCAATTCGAGCCAGATGTCGGGATGACTCAGGTTGGGCACACTGTCGATCCAAAGCCGGTTGGGCCCGAATTGAAAAATGCATCCATCCTTTTCCTCCTCAATCAACGGCAGTCCTAAAGTATCACGATAAAACGCAACCGTTTGCTTGTATGTATGGCTTGGACATTTGATCGCAATGTTCGCACCGCCTGAAAACTGCGGCCCTTCCAGCTTGGCAACCACGGGCGTTATTCTCTGCCGGTTCGGTCCGGCTCCGTCATCGCGATTGGGTCGAGTACCCGCTCCAGCTCTTCTTCGGACAGGATCCTTTTCTCACGTGCAATCTGGCGAACTGTCCGGCCGGTTTTCGCGCTTTCCTTGGCGATTTCCGCCGCGCGATCGTAACCAATCTTAGGCGAAAGTGATGTGACCATCGCCATCGAAAGCTCCACCAATTCGCGGCAACGTTCCTCATTTGCCACGATACCGCGGACGCATTTTTCGCAGAAAATATCGACTGCGTTGGCCAGCAACCGGATTGATTCCAACAAATCGTGCGCCATTATCGGCATCATGACGTTTAGCTCGAAATTCCCATTCGCGCCTGCCCACGTGATTGTCGTGTCGTGACCGATCACCTGCGCGCAAACCATCATGAGCGATTCACTCATTACCGGATTCACTTTGCCTGGCATAATCGAGCTACCCGGCTGCGTGGCAGGCAAACGAATTTCACCGATGCCGCAGCGCGGACCGCTACCGAGCCAGCGAATATCGTTAGCGATTTTGAAGAGAGTTACGGCGATGGTCTTTAGTTGCCCGCTCGCTTCGACGACCGCGTCCTTGCCGCCCTGAGCTTCGAAATGATTTTTCGCCTCGTGAAAAGCGATCCCGGTCCGCTGCTCGATATGCTGTAGCACCTTCTTCGGAAAATCAGTGTGACGATTCAGACCTGTGCCGACTGCGGTGCCGCCCAACGCAACTTCACGCAAAGCTTCAATCGCTTTCTCTGCGCGTGTCTTCGCGTACGCAGCCTGCTGTGCGTAACCAGAGAATTCCTGACCCAAGCGGACCGGGGTGGCGTCCATCAAATGGGTGCGGCCAATCTTCATGACGTGCCAGAATTCCTTCGCCTTTGTTTCGAGCGCGGCATGCAATTTTTCCAGAGCGGGAATCAAGTGGTTCTTCAATTGCTCAGCGGCGCTGATATGAATTGCTGAGGGAATGACGTCATTGCTCGACTGTCCCATGTTGACATGATCGTTCGGATGCACCGGGTCATGCGATCCGATCGCTTTGCCTACAAGTTGAGCGGAACGGTTCGCAATTACTTCGTTTGCGTTGGTGTTGGTGCTGGTGCCCGAACCGGTCTGAAAAATGTCGAGAGGAAAGTGGTCGTCGAGCTTTCCTTCGGCGACTTCTTCCGCAGCCCGCGCGACCAGGGCCGCGCGCTCCGCATCGAGCAAACCGAGATCCTGGTTTGCCCGCGCGGCTGCCCATTTGATCAGACCCAACGCGCGAATGAATGCTCGCGAAAATCGATAACCGCTTACCGGGAAGTTCAGAACCGCGCGATGCGTGGAGGCCCCGTGGAGCGCATCCGCGGGCACAGTCATTTCGCCCATCGAATCTTTTTCGATTCGCGTTGGGTTTTCCGTCATGCCGAACGTTGTGCGCCAACGCCAGCCAATCGGGAATGGCTTTTCCGCTGGGCAGAGGTGCGCCGACCAGCCTGCGCTGAAGAAGTCTTGTGAAAAACCGTGATGAACATTGGTGGGATATTCTGGAGGAAATATTCCGATTCGGCGCTCTGGAAAACTGTGGCGTGCTGCCTCAATTCGTTGGTCACTTGGTAAATGATGAATTCGCCTCCCGGCTTAAGCGCGTCGTAGGTTTTTCGCAGCAGCGCACGCTTCTTGTCGATTTTGAGAATGCTGAACGGGATACCGGAGAGTATGTAATCGCACGAGGTGAATCCTAGGCGTTTCAGCTCGTACGGCAACGACGCTGCATCGCCATGGATCACGTGGACGCGCGGGTCACCAGAAAATTGGCGTTCCAGTGTGCGCGCGAGCGCCGGATCTAATTCAAACAGGAGAAGATGCGAATCAGGTGTCATACGTCGCGCGATCTCACGCGAGTGCACGCCCTCGCCCGGGCCGTATTCTGCGATCACCCGCGGTTTGGCCAAGTCCATTTTGCTCGCGACCCGTTCCACCAGTGCCTTCGAACTCGGAACAATCGATGCGATTTGGAAGGGGCGCTTAAGGAAACGCTTGAAAAATAATGTACTCACGGGAGTTGGAATGTTCGCCTCAGGCTTTCCGGTTGTCCAGTGTCCATCTGATCCCATCACCCGCCGAATCAGCGTTAGACGTGGTCTTGACTCATCATTGATCACTGATCAGTTATGACTTCCATGCGCGGTTAGCTCAGTGGTAGAGCACTACCTTGACACGGTAGGGGTCAGAGGTTCGAACCCTCTATCGCGCACCATTTTTTATTATGACTGGCACATCCTCAAGTCTTAGCCGGGCGATTACTGATTCCGTCCAAGTGCTGGAATCGTTGAACCATCTTGAGCCGCAAGTGAGCAGGGCTGCGGATTTGATCGGCGAATGTTTCCGCACGGGAAACAAGTTGCTGATGTGTGGGAACGGCGGTAGCGCTGCCGATGCCTCTCATTTTGCCACAGAGTTGGTCGTTCGTTTTACCAAAGACAGACGTGCGCTTCCGGCGATTTGTCTTGCCAGCGATAGCGGAATTCTCACAGCCGGCGGAAACGATTATGGATTCGATAAAATTTTTGAGCGTCAGGTAGCAGCGTTTGGCCATGAAGGCGATTTGCTCATTTGCTTCACCACTTCTGGCAACTCCAAAAATGTGCTTCTCGCGCTGAAAGAAGCGAAAGCCCGCAAGTTGAAAACCATCGCGTTCCTTGGGCGCGATGGCGGTTCAACGTTAGGCATCTCAGATATCGATCTGTTGGTCAAAAACAACTCAACAGCAAGAATCCAGGAAGCACACCAGCTTCTGATTCATGTGCTGTGCGAGATGATCGAAATGCAGATCAGCGACTGACGAGGCTTACCCGTGTAGCAGCTCGATCACTGCCAAAATCGTCTCAACTCACGACGATTTTTTTAGCAAGCGTTCACGCTCCCGGTTCAACTGTCGCCGCTCACCCGGCGTCAGGCTTCCGATTCCGAATTTGGAAATCTTGTCCAGGATTGGATCAATCGAGGGTTGAACATCGTCCGATTCCGCGCGGCCATTGCCAGCACGCGATCGCGGCTTGGGAACGACCTGAAATTTCGGCTGCGAAGCAAACCGTGCCTTAAACGCGTTCCACCAGGCGAGTTCCGGGCCGGCACCATTAAATTCAACAAAAAGAAACGCGGCGCCAATGCTCGTCCAGACTACCACCAAATCGCTCCACGCGTGATACGCCAGCAGTTGAAATGTGTAAACAGCCGCAAGAACCAGTGCGACCCATTTGGCTTGAATCCTCAGCAATAGCTCCAAACGCGGATAGATCGCGGCGAAGGCAACAAAAACGCCAAAGTGCAAGGCTGACGAACCCGCAAGTAAAGATGGCTCCCAGAAACCCCAGAGTGTTAAGAGCGCCGTCGGTGTAAAGAGTAAGATCGCATAAAGCGCAATGTACGCGCGGCGGCCGAGAAAACGCTCCACCTCTCGCCCGAAGACGAACAGTAGATACATCTCGATCGCAAACCACAGCAGCGATGACGGAAAATGCACGAACGCATACGTACCGAGTCGCCATAGCTGCAATCCATTCCAGATACGTGCGCTATCGAAAACAAAGTATGCGAGTGTTCCAGCGAGACCAGGAATTGCAGTTGCAATACATGCCAGAATGGCGCAGACGACATGCCCGCCCACGAGCATCGTGGTTACGTCGACCGGATAGCGCCCCATCCACGCAACCGGCCGATAATCATCGGAGGTGGTGACCCCGAACATAGTTTCAATTAATGCCGCGCCTTGTTCTTGCGCAAGCATGATTCGTAACGTCGCAGTCAATCGTTCAACGATTCGACGTGGCGAAGCCAGTGTTCGTGGTTAAAGTGGCCAGTTTCGCTCGATGAAGAATCTCGCGCCTGCGATAATTCCGCCGAAGGGACTCGGTGATACAAAGCCTGCTAACAAGGCCGTGCTCGAGTGGGTACAGGAGATCGCCACACTGACAGAGCCGGAAAATATTTTCTGGTGCGACGGCTCAGAGCGCGAACGCGATTTTTTGATCGCTGAATCGCTTAACCAAAACGTGCTGATCGAGCTGAACCAAAACAAAGTGCCACACTGCTACCTGCATCGGTCCAACCCGAATGATGTGGCCCGCGTGGAGCAATTCACGTTCGTCTGCACTCCAACAAAGAACGAAGCCGGGCCAACAAATAATTGGTCGGAGCCGGCAGAGACGTATGCGAAACTGCGGAATCTGCTCAGGGGCGCGATGCGCGAGCGCACGATGTTTGTCATTCCCTACATGATGGGGCCGGGGGATTCGGAGCTAGCCAAAATCGGCTTTGAGATCACTGATTCCAAATACGTTGTGCTTAGCATGAGAATCATGACCCGCATGGGCGAGACCGCGCTCAGACGGCTCGGAAACGATCCGAACACCGAATGGAGCCGCGGCGTGCATTCGTTGCTCGACGTCAATCCTGAGCGGCGGTTCATTTGTCATTTTCCGCAGGATAACACCATTATTTCAGTGGGTTCTGGTTACGGCGGAAATGTTTTGTTGAGCAAGAAATGTCTTGCCTTACGGATCGGTTCGTACCTGGCGCGCACGCAAGGCTGGATGGCTGAGCACATGCTGATTCTCGGCGTGGAATCGCCCGAAGGTCACAAACGTTACGTGGCGGCAGCGTTCCCGAGCGCATGCGGCAAAACTAATCTCGCGATGCTTATCCCGCCCGCGCATTTCAAAGGCTGGAAAGTAACGACAGTGGGCGACGACATCGCTTGGATGCAAATTCGTGACGGTCGATTGTACGCCGTCAATCCGGAGAACGGTTACTTCGGCGTTGTCCCCGGTACGAGCTACAAATCAAATCCGAACGCGATGCAATCGATTGCCTGCGATACAATTTATACAAACGTCGCGCTCACAGATGACGGCGACGTATGGTGGGAGGGCAAAGACGGACCGCCGCCGGCGCATGCATTTGATTGGCGTGGAGATGATTGGACACCGGAATCAAAAGAGAAAGCTGCGCATCCTAACAGCCGGTTCACCACGCCGATGCGCAACAACCCCGTGCTCGATTGTGATATCGAGAAGGGCAAAGGCGTGCCAATCAGCGCCATTATTTTCGGGGGCCGCCGCAGCGACACCGTGCCGCTGGTATGTCAGGCTTTCGATTGGGATCATGGTGTGTATTTGGGCGCCACGATGGCTTCCGAAACAACCGCCGCGGCCGCTGGTGCCGTCGGACGAGTGCGGCGCGATCCGATGGCCATGCTGCCGTTCTGCGGATATAACATTGGTGATTATTTTCAGCACTGGCTGGATATAGGAAGGCGTCTCACGAATCCGCCGCTGATCTTTAATGTGAATTGGTTCCGGAAAAGCGCGGATGGGAAATTCCTGTGGCCCGGGTTTGGCGAAAACATGCGCGTGCTTAAGTGGATTATCGACCGTTGCGATGGGCACGGTGGTGCGGTCAACTCACCGGTAGGCTGGCTTCCCGGCCCCCATGATCTCGATCTTGCTGAACTCGAAATTGATCACAACGCCGTCGACGAACTCCTCGGGCTAGACCACGAGGAATGGCAAAAAGAAATAGCCGCACACAAGCAATACTTTGACTCGTTAGGCTCCGTAGTGCCTGAACGGTTGCGAAAACAACAGAAGCAACTCGCCGCGCGCTTTAAACTGTAATCGGAGCCCGCCAATTGCAGCGTGCTGATATTGGGCTAAATCGTGCTCGTTCGATTTGAAGCGCTGAGCTAATCAGGTTACAGCCGCCGATTGTTTCAACCGCTCGGTGATGTCCGCGGCTTGCAACGACTGAATCAATTCACCGAGGTCGCCGTCCATCACCCCATCCAGATTGTAAAGTGTTAAACCAATTCGATGATCTGTGACCCGGTTCTGTGGAAAATTGTAGGTGCGAATTTTCTCTTCGCGTCCACCGGTGCCGATCTGGCCTCGGCGTTGGGCGCTGTATTTCTCTGCTTCCTCGCGTTGCCTGTGCTCCAGCAAGCGTGCGCGCAGGATCGACAGCGCGCGTTCCTTGTTTTTGATTTGGCTGCGGCCGTCCTGGCAGCGAACAATCATCCCGCTGGGGATGTGCATCACCTGTACGGCCGAGTCTGTAGTATTGACACCCTGCCCACCTGGCCCTCCCGCGCGTGAGACCTCGATGCGCAGATCTTCCGGTCTCAATTCCACATCGACATCTTCCGCCTCTGGCAAGACCGCTACGGTGGCCGTTGATGTATGAATGCGACCCTGTGCCTCAGTCGCAGGCACGCGCTGCACGCGGTGCACGCCGCTCTCGTAACGGAGTTTTCGAAAAACCGATTCGCCCGAAACTCTGAAGATTGCTTCCTTGAACCCTCCAAGCTCTGAAGGACTTGAATCGAGGTCCTCGCTTTTTAATCCCGCAGATTCCGCATAGCGCTGATACATCCGGTAAAGGTCCGCTGCGAAGATCGCGGCTTCGTTGCCGCCCGTGCCAGCGCGGATTTCTATTATCGCATCGCGCTCTTCCGTTTCATCCACTGGGAGTAAGGCGACTTGAATATTCCGCTCAAGATCGGCCACGCGGCTTTCGAGCTCCGGAATCTCATCGTCAGCCATGGCCGCGATCTCAACATCGCGCGACATCGCCAGTTCACGGTTATCGTCCAATTGCCTGCGTACGGTCTCGAGCGTGCTCCATTTTTCGAGTAGATCCTTCAGATTCGCATGTTCACGCATTATTTGCTCGGCGCGTTTGCGGTTATCGAACAGCCGCGGGTCCGCGATCTCGCGCTCGAGTAGTTCGAAGCGTTCGCGTCTGAGTTGAATAAGAGAATTTAGATCCATGATAAAGCCGCTGGCACGACAGCAGCATAAAACACCGGAATCGTCGATCCCGGCTAAAACGAGTTAAGCTTTCTTCCCAGCGCGAGCGGCTTTGGTGCTGCCGTAGCGTCTGGCGAATTTCTCGACCCGCCCGGCTGTGTCGACAAACTTTTGTTCGCCGGTGAAAAAAGGATGACAAGCAGCGCAAATACCGATCTTAATATCGCGACGCGTGGAGCGGGTGTGATACACCGCGCCGCACGCGCACACCATGTCAGTCTCGTAGTATTCTGGATGAATGTCTGCTTTCATCTTTCGATCGGAGCGCGGAATGTATTCGCCCAAGACGCTCCCTGCAAGTGATGAAATCGGACGATCCATTGCTCCATGCGTGGCGGAGGACGCTCTCGCACAAGAATAATCGTGCTGCGGTCCTCGATCCAAGCGGTAAAATGGTCCGCACGTTCCTCGATATTGACGAGCGAGCGACGGTTTTCGAAGCGAAACTCAACAGATTGTCTGCGAACGCGGTCGTCGGTGTGCAAATTGGGAATCATGAGGATTGGCCATCCGTCTTCATCGCATGTTTGCGCAAGGAACTCGTTGTTCTCCCTCTTGACCAATCCATTAGTGAGCAGCAACGCGAGGCTGCGTTGAACATCTGCGGAGCGACCGCTGTAGTCTTCACTGGCTCTCGCGGGGATTCTCCCGAGATAATTCGATTGGACACAGCTGACGCCGCCGCAGATTGGGGTCAAAAGATGCCCTCGCTTCTGAAACTTACGTCAGGCACAACGGCCGCACCGCGCGCAATTCGATTTCGCAGTCATCAGCTTTTGGCTGATTGCAATCAAATTTGCGATACGATGGGTATTTCAGATGGAGATCTGAATTTTGCCGTCATTCCAATTTCCCATTCCTATGGCTTTAGTAATTTGCTTACGCCGTTAATTGTGCGCGGCGTGCCAATGGTAGTGAGTCGCGACAGAACACCACGAGCCGTCCTTGATGATATTGCGCGTTCGGGCGCGACAGTTTTTCCTGGAATGCCAGTTTTTTACCAGGCCTTTTGCGACGTGGATGATGTCTCCACGCTACCAAAACTTCGGCTGTGCATTTCTGCCGGTGCAGCGCTTGGCGGCAAGGTCGCCAGAAACTTTTTCGAGAAGTTTAAACAGCCGATCCATTCGTTTTACGGCGCTTCGGAGTGCGGCGGAATCTGTTACGACCGCGACGGCAGAACCTTCGAAGACGGCCACGTCGGTCGGGCAATGGAAAACGTCGAGGTTGAGCTTGTTGATTCAACCGCGTCCGTAAGCCAGATCCGCGTTCGCAGCGCAGGGGTGAGCGACGGCTATTTTCCCGAGCCGGACGAGGAAAGGCTGGGGAATGGAGTTTTCGTTCCGGATGATCTGCTGAGTCGGCACAATTCGGTGCTCAAGATTGTCGGCCGGGTTTCCGATGTGATTAATGTTGCGGGAAAGAAAGTAAATCCGGCGGAGATTGAAGCGCATTTGCTGCGTTTCGAGGGCGTTCGGCAGGCGGTCGTGTTCGGTTGTGCCACAGGCGCAGGCTTACGAAACGAAGAAGTGGCAGCCTGCGTGATTGCGTCACCGCAGGTAAGCCAAAACGATCTTGTACGATTTTGCCGTGTTGCTCTGAGTCCATGGCAGGTGCCAAAACGAATCTTCATCGTAGACGCATTTCCCACCAACGAGCGCGGCAAGATCAGCAGACGTGAGCTGGCACAGCGATTCTCAGGCAGGGATCAGAGTTCTCCATTGCGAAGATTGGATTCTTGATACAGTCGTGATATGGCCTTTGGTTAGTCGAGCAGGATACCTACGCCGAAACCGGCCGCAAAATCCATACTACACGTCCAAAATGGAACACTCCAACAGCGAAGAGCGCGACCAGATCGACCGGCCACCAGTTCGGCAGGAAGACGAATCTGCCGACACTAGCCGCGAAGGTTTTCAATCCGATGATTGGTGGCGCGCATCGCCCCCTGCATCCGATTGGGCCGAACCGGTTACGGAGGGCGAGACGGCTGAAGTCGCGCGGTCGCCAGATTCAGAAAAAGCTGATGTCTACTTTTGCGGGCGCACAAATCTATTTCCGTTGAACCTTGCGATTCGAGCAATTGGAAAGGAAAACCTGACCGGTTTGCTGCAAGCCCGCTGGGACCGGGAACCGATTGATGTTCTCGCGCGGGACGGCGAGATCGTTTTATCCACAACTCGTGATCCTGAACTTTATTGTCCGGACACTCCGGCCATTCTCGCGAGCGTGGATACGCAGCTGATCACAAACGCTCGCGAGCAGCAGAAGGAAAATGGAATTCCTTTTCTGCTTACACTTGCCCGCAACGAATCGGTCGAGCGGCAGCCAGCCTTGGATCTGATGCGACGTTATGGGCAAATGCTCTTTTCTCAACTATGGCTGGCCCCAAATGTGTGGATCATGTTTCAAAAGGATACGGATCTGTTAAGCAGTTTCGGTGATGTCACTGGTGATCCGGATGTGGACGATTGGTCGTTGGAGACGTTGCGATTGGTTCAAGGCCCTGATCAACTGGCGGGGTTCGATCCCGGCTCCATTCCTTCTTTTACAAGAGGCGGGTTTGATCGTGTGCAGAAATTGAAGCTGACTTCCGATGAGGCGCAGTTCGCCTCGCAATTCAATGGTGCCCGGTCCGTGCAGCAGATTGCAAAAAATCTGCGGCTCGATTTGAAATCTGCACGGCAATTACTGTTCCGTTTCGTTGCTCTTGAAATTATCGAATGTTGGCCTGGCAGCACCGCTGCAAAGCCAGAACCGAAGGGCGGCTTCGGGCGATTCTTTGGGCGGGGGCGATAAAGTCGCGCGTTAGCGGCTGGCGCACTCTCATGAGGAAAAGAATTCTCGTTGTCGATATCGGCGGCACATTCGTCAAACTGCTGATGTCGAAGCGAGTAGAACGCGAATTTGCTTCCGGTCCACGAATGACCCCTAAACAGTTCATCACCAAATTCAAGGAGACCGTGCAGGACTGGAAATTTGATGTCGTATCGATCGGTTTTCCCGCGCCGGTGCGCAAAGGGCGTATTCTCCGCAGCCCTAAGCACCTCGGCAAGAACTGGATTAATTTCGATTTTGCGCGGGCACTCGGAGTACCGGTGCGCGTCGTCAATGACGCAGCCATGCAGGCGCTTGGCAGCTATCTCGGCGGCGGGCGGATGCTTTTTCTTGGTCTCGGAACAGGGCTCGGGTCGGCGCTGGTTTGGGACAGAATTCTAATGTCACTCGAGTTGGGCGATCTTCCATACCCGAATGAAAGGATCATCGAAAACAATCTAGGTCTTCCTGGGCTGACGACGCTAGGCAAGAGGAGGTGGAAACGGGAAGTGTCTTACGCAGTCGGCCAACTGCGGCGAGGATTCATTGCCGATTACGTCGTCCTTGGTGGCGGGTTGGTGCATCGGTTCGGGCGGTTACCGAAGGAAATTGTGCGCGGTCAAAATGAAAATTCATTTCTTGGCGGACGCCGCTTGTGGGAAACGAGAAGGAATTCGCACGAGCTGAAGTGGCACTTGGTGTGACGCAAGACTCTCCGATGGCAGTACGCAGTTACTAATTCCCGAGATAACCGGCATTCATTTGATTCAGCTTGACTTGGGCAAGCGGCATCACCACCATGCGCAAACCAAAGGATAAAATGAAGAAACGTACTCTTGTTATCTCTGCTTTAGCCGTGGCAGTAACCGCGCTGTTGGCATCAACTTCGTTTGCTCAAAAAGGATCGGCCATGTCAAAGGCCCAAGCTATTGCGCAACAGCTTAACCTCACGCCGCAACAAAAGGAGAAAGTGTTACCGATCCTTATCGCCGAAGGACCAAAAGTCCAGGCAATCAAAAACGATAATTCGCTCTCGAAAATCCAAAAAATACAACAACTCAGAGCTATTCATCAGCAGAGCGATCCCCAGATGAAGGCGATTCTTTCCCCTGAGCAGTACCAAAAGCTGAAGCAGATTCGTTTACAGGCGATCCACGACGCGACACAAGGGCGATATTGAGAGCGATCAGGGGCTATCGATCAGTAGCCGGGGCGTCAAATCGTCATTCGAGTCGCTTCGTGGCGGAATGTGCAGTTCTTAACGCACGCCATCGCACATAAAACAAGGTCCGGTCATTGCAAGTCGACCCTGGATTCCTGCTAGATCCAGTGCTCATTGAAGAGCGGTTACGTTGGAAAGGAGTCGCTTAATGCCCGACGATCGACGACAAATCACCGATCACTTCGCGAAGCTTTGCGGCATCGTCGCGAAACTTCGTGCGCCTGGTGGTTGTCCTTGGGATCGTGAACAGACCAACGACTCCTTACTGCCAGCGCTCATTGAAGAGGCATATGAAACAGCTGAAGCCGCACGCGCACACGACGACACTCATTTTCGCGAGGAACTCGGTGATCTTTTATTGCTTGTAGTGATGCATGCCCAAATTGCGTGTGAAACCGGTCGGTTCGACATCGAAGAAGTGATTGGACAGGTGTCGGACAAATTGATCCGGCGACATCCGCATGTGTTTGGCACGAGCGACGCTCGGGACTCCCGCGCCGTTCTGAAACAATGGGAAGCGATCAAGCGCGAAGAGAAAAAGGGCGACTCTCATTATCTTGCCAGTTTGCCGAAGGCGTTGCCGGCTCTTGTGCGCGCGCAAAAAGCCCAGACCAAAGCCGCCCGGGTGAATTTTGACTGGACGGAACTCCGTGACGTGATTGCCAAGGTCGAAGAAGAACTGCGCGAAACAAAAGAGGCCATCGAGCTGCAACAGCGCAAATCGATCGCGGAGGAAATGGGTGATTTACTGTTCGCAGCCGTGAACCTCGCGCGAAAATGCGACATCGACGCTGAAAGCACGCTGCAAATGGCTACGGACAAATTTGTCACGCGCTTCAATCGTCTGGAAGACGAGCTTAGGATACGCGGCGTGAAGCTGGGCGATGTCGAGCTCGCGGAAATGGACGAAATCTGGAACCGAATCAAGAGCAGTAATCTCATGCGCTGAATCGTTATACTGGTATTTTCCGTAACGATTCGTGAGCGAGGATCGAACTTAGCAAAGGCATTTGTCATTCGTGATTTAGCATCCATATTTCGCCTCCCATGACCCTCTTGATTAATCTTTGCCTGGGCATTTTCGTGCTGGTGGCTGCGCTAATGGTGTTTGTCATACTCATGCAGCGGCCAAAGAGCGAAGGCTTGGGGGCAGCCTTTGGCGGAGGCGTCACTGAGAACATTTTCGGCGCACAAACGACGAACGTGCTGGTGAAATTTACGACCTGGCTGGCCGGCATATTCTTCGTTCTCACCTTTGCATTATCAATCCTCTACGCGCACCGAAGCACAGCCGGAAGCGCTTTCAGGCGTGAGCTGATGAAACAGCCGGTCGCACCGCAAACGTCAACTACGCCTGGCGCAGCAAAATCGTCGCCAGTCTCATCCCCGGCGATCTCACCGGCTCAAACATCGGCCGGCACATCCGTTGCGCCGAGTTCCGGCGCTAGCGTACCACCAGCGAGTTCACCTGCAGCTACAGTGAAGCCTTAATACTGGCTTTTGTTGCGGGATTTCGTTTTGCGGGCGAATTTCGGCGGGAACAGCCACAGAAGTCTCCCTTCTTCCGCATCAGGATCGAAGTCGAGAGATGCGACGCCGGCTTTGGAAAGCTTGAGCGAAGCGCCGGTCAGCCCCGAAATGACAGTTGTAAAATCTGGTTCGTGCCCGACCAGCATCAGATTCTTTGAACGATGCCGGTTTAAAAGGATCCGCAGTTTGTTCATCTCAAATTCGGGTGCGAGCGATGCGTCCTCGCGCAGTTTCGCTTTTAAATATTCCGCGGCGATTTTCGCCGTTTGCAAGGCGCGCGGCAACGGGCTGCTCACGATCAAATCCGGTCGAACGTTCAGACGAGCCAGAAATTTCGCCACTTGGCGCGCCTCTTTCTTACCGAAATCGGTAAGCGGTCGCTCATCATCCGGCTTTGTCCAATTCGGCCAATCGGCCTCGCCGTGTCTAAGGAAATAGAGTTGCATAATCAGACCTCGCACAAAGCCCATGAAGGGCACAACGGTAGATTCAAAATGGCCGTTGTATCCGTTGTGCTCTTTATGTGAACTCCTTTCACAGGATTTGCCATTTTCGTTTGCCCGTACGCGGGTCGGTTTGCCAAAGCCGAACGCCGCCAAGAAAAGCGTTTTGATTGTGTCCTAATTCGACTCCGTCCGGCATGCTGTTCAACTTTTTCGCGTTGCCGCCGCCAAGAACGACGTAATCCGCAATAAGCGACTTCTTCAACAAAGCGACGGCGCGAACGACTTCGCGTTTCCATTCTTTTTCGCCCGAGCGTTTCATTCCTGATTTGCCAAGGTAATCCTCGATGATATGCCCATGGCCGTAAGGCAGGTCTCCTAGTTCCAGAGGCAACACGTTTGTTTCCCAGATCAAGGTCGATCCCAATCCTGTTCCCAATCCGAGAAATAACATTCGCCCGCCGTGGAAACTGCCTAGCGCCTGCATGGCGGCATCATTGATGATGCGAACTGGTTTGCCTAACGCCTTTTCGAAATTGAATCGTGTCCACCCCGGTCCGAGATGCTTTGGTTCGCTTAGGATGCCCCCGTTGTGGACCGGCGCTGGAAATCCTATCGAAATCGTGTCGAACTTCCAATCCTTGACCAACGCTTTCATTTGACCCACCAATTCACGCGGCGTCAGACCCGGACCGGATTTGAATTTTCGTCGGCGCGCCCGCGAAATCATCAATTTGACGTTCGATCCCCCAATATCGGTGACCAGGATTCGTTTCTTCACTGGCTCTCCGCTCTCGTCGGTCCGATCGCCGAAGCGTCGTGCATAACCGCGATTGGCACTAGCCGGTCCGCGCGGGCCTTCTTGGTCGATTTACTGAGTTTTTTCGTACGCTCTCGCGACACTTCGCGAAATTGCCACTGCGCCTGCCTGCGCGGTTCTGTGCCTTCAGGTTTTAAGCGCCGGTAGGCCCCGTCCGGCTGTAATTCGCGCGATTTAACACGATCGTTCAAAAACGCTGGAATCACGTCGTTGACAATTTGATCTCGCAAGGCTGGCGTTTCGACTGGGAAGGCGAGCTCAATTCGCCGATAAAAGTTACGCGGCATCCAGTCCGCGCTGGCAAGGAAAACCCGCGGCTGCCCGGCATTTTCGAAATAGAAAATCCGGCTGTGCTCGAGGAACCTGCCCACAATACTGATGACGCGAATGTTATCGCTAAGACCTATAACCTTCGGACGCAGGCAACAGATCCCGCGAACCACCAGATCAATGGTCACATCGGCGCAGGATGCTTCATACAGTTTTTCGATGATCTCCTGATCGACGAGCGCGTTCATCTTCGCAACGATGCGAGCCGGCTTCCCTGCCAGGGCATTGTCGCGCTCGCGCTCGATTAGTTTGACCAGCCGGCTGTGCATATCGAAAGGCGCGACCATCAATTTCTTCAAGCCAGGATAACCAGCCAATCCTGTAAGCGTATTGAAGACAGTTGCCACTTCCTGGCTCAGCTGCGGTTCACTGGTAAGGAGGCTGAAATCCGTGTAAATGCGGGCCGTCCGCGGGTGGTAATTTCCCGTACCAAGATGGACATACCGGCGGAGTTCATCGGCATCCCGTCGAACGATCAACAGCGCCTTGCAATGTGTCTTGAGACCCACTACACCATAAATCACGTGAGCGCCGGCTTCCTCGAGTCGCCGCGCCCATTGAATATTGCTGGCCTCATCGAAACGGGCGCGCAGCTCGACGATTGCAGTGACTTGCTTTCCCGCATTCGCCGCGTCGATCAATGCCTCGACAATGGGCGAATCTCCGCTCGTGCGATAGAGAGTGATTTTGATGGCGAGGACCTGCGGATCTTTGGCCGCTGTCTCGGTCAACTCAACGATCTGATCGTAACTATCGTAGGGATGATGCAGCAGCACGTCCTGACGTCGCAATACTTCAAAAAAATCGACATGCGGCGGTAACGCCGGATCGCGCGCCGGCTGAAATGGATGATCCTTCAGTTTCGCAAACGCATCATTAGCAACGAGCGGGCTCAGATGCGTCATCGACAACGGTCCATCGAGTTTGTAGGCATCGGGTTCGGACAAATTGAAAAAATCGAGAAGCAGCGCGAGAAAATCTTTCGGGCAATCAGCTTCCACTTCGAGCCGTACCGCGTTGCCGCGGCTGGAGCGTCGCAGCTCCTGCTCAATCGTTCGTAAAAGGTTCTCCGCTTCCTCATCGTCGATGTAGAGATCGCTATTGCGAGTGACACGAAACGCATGAGCGCCGTCCAGAATCAAACCAGGAAACAGTTCACCGATGTGTTCTTTGATCAGCGATGCCAGATAAATGTATTCCCACGGCTCGCTTGCACCGTTGCCGCGGGGCAGCAAAATCAGGCGCGGCACTACTCTCGGCACCTGCACGATGGCGTGCAGTGGTTCGCCACGACGGCGCGCCTTCGCTCGTACGAGCAGGTTATGAGTTCGATTTAACAGATGCGGGAAAGGATGACTGGCGTCCACAGCCAGCGGGGTAAGCATCGGAAGAACTTCGTGCTGAAAATACCGGTGGGCCCACGCTGCGCGTTTCGGTAGGAGTTCGCTGATCTCGCGCACGTAAATACTGTTCTTTGCGAGTTCCGGCTGCAATTCGTTCTTCCAGAGCGCGCATTGCAATGCCACCAGCTCACGCACTGTCTTCTGGATCCGATTGAACGTCTCGGTGGGACTTAAACCATCTGGACCAACATCGCTTGTCTCGCTCTGTATCTGTTGCTTGATACCAGCAACGCGAATTTCGAAAAACTCATCCAGATTGGAACTGAAAATTGTGAGGAACTTAACTCGCTCGATCAATGGTTGTGCGGGATCCTGTGCTTCCTCCAGCACGCGGCGATTGAATTCGAGCCAGCTCAACTCCCGGTTAATGAAATTTTTCGGATCGCCGAACCGCTCATGCGTGCTTTGGACGATCTGCGGAACAGCCGTCGCACCGCTCTTCTCCTCAGTGCGTGAAGTAGCTTGGGCTTCCGGCATTGTTAACGATTGCCGATCAAGCGACCGCATGCAATGCGCTGTATCACGTGCGCGCCGCCAGATTTTGGTGTCTGATGTCTTCTGCCGCGGCTGCGTAAACGGCCTCCTCGGCCATGTTGGTAGCATGATCGCCCACGCGTTCGAGGGCACGTGCGACGAAAATTAGGTTCAGGTAACCACGCAATTGGCCGGGGTCCTCCGCCATCCGATTGATTAACTTACGGCTGACGTTGGCATTTAATTCATCCAAATCTTCATCGCGCTGAACAACGGCACACCCAAGACCGACGTCTTCCCGAACGAACGCGTCGATGCTGTCTTTAAACATGGACGTTGCATGTTCGTTCATGGGCTTGATCAATTCGACTTCAGTTAACGGCGGATGCTGATTGAGCTTGCGGGCGCGTCGTGCAATCGACGTCGCCTGATCGGCGATCCGCTCGAGATTTGACGAAAGTTTCATGGCCGACACGACACGCCGCAGGTCGGAAGCCACAGGCTGAAAGCGCAACAAAATATCCACGCCATCCTTGTCCATTTGTTTCTCGAGTTGGTCGATTTCCTCATCGTCGGCAATCGCGCTTAGGCAAAGAGTGTCGTTTCGCTCGAATAATCCTTTCATCGCTCGCTCGAGGCTGCGCTCGGTCAGCCCAGCCATCATCAGCACATTATTGCGCAAAGAAGCAAGCGCCTCGTCGAACGTTCCCAGTATGTGTTTAGGGGCAATCATAAGAATGCTGATGTTCCATTAACCAAATCGTCCAGTGATATAATCTTCCGTCTGCTTTTCGCTTGGGTTCGTGAAGATTTTGGTCGTTGGACCAAACTCGATGAGTCGACCAAGGTAAAAGAAAGCGGTGTAATCCGAGATGCGGCCGGCCTGCTGCATGTTGTGTGTCACGGTTACAATCGTGTACTTCGTCTTGAGTTCGTTGATCAGTTCCTCGATTCTGGCCGTGGCGATCGGATCAAGCGCAGAACAGGGCTCATCCATCAAAATTACCTCCGGCTCTACAGCGAGCGCGCGCGCGATACAAAGTCTCTGTTGTTGCCCACCTGAAAGGCTCGTGCCTGGTTTGTGCAAGTCATCCTTCACCTCGTCCCATAAGGCAGCCATTCGTAGCGATTTTTCGAGGCGTTCATTGAGAAATTTTTGAGTGCGGACACCATTCAATCGCAAGCCGATAATCACGTTTTCGCCAATCGTCATTGTTGGAAACGGATTCGACTTCTGAAAAACCATGCCGACACGGCGCCGAACGATCGCTGGATCGACCGTGCTCGAATAGAGATCTTCGCCGTTTAGCAGAACTGTGCCTTCCATACGTGTCCTTGGGGTGAGTTCGTGCATACGATTAAGCGCCCGAAGAAACGTGGATTTCCCGCAACCGCTCGGTCCGATTATGGCGGTGACCGCATTTGAAACCACGTTAAGCGTGACGTTATCAATGGCATGTTTTTCGCCGTACCAAATTGACATGTTCTTTACTTCAAACGTGTGCACAGGTGAAATCTCCGCTTCGGGTGGAGGCACCAGGCCCTGTTCGAGACGTTCCATGACAGTTTGTTCAGGTGTTTCCATGACTAAGTCCTCCATTGCAACGCCCCTAGACAACGGATCCCGTACGTCCTCGAGTCAAAACTCTAACTATTATATTAACGCAAAAAACACCTGTGACGAGTACCAGCGCGCCAGCCCAAGCCTGGCGATGCCAATCGTCGTACGGAGAAATTGCATAGGTAAAAACCTGTAACGGCAGCGCCGCAATGGGTTGACTGAGGCTGTGATTCCAGAACCGATTACCGAAGGCTGTGAAAAGAAGTGGCGCCGTCTCGCCGCCGATCCGAGCTAGGGCGATCAGAATACCGGTAATAATCCCCTTGGACGCCGTCTTCATCACGATATGGACAATTGTTTTCCAACGGCTGACGCCGAGAGCCAGCGCCGCCTCGCGATAGCCGTTCGGGACGAGAAGAATAACTTCCTCGGTGGTACGCAGAATGAGCGGAATCATGATCAGCGCCAGCGCGAGACCACCGGCGTAGGCTGAAAACCCCTTGAACCGCAATACGATCAGACCGTAAACAACAACGCCCCATGTGATTGACGGAACCCCGTTCAAAACGTCCGCCAGAAATCGAAGGAAAGAATTAAGCCGAGCCGAGCCGTATTCGGCCAGGTAAACTCCACCCAAAACGCCGATCGGTATTCCAATAACACCCGCGAGCGCAAGCAACTCAAGTGTGCCGACGATTGCGTTCGCCATACCACCGCCAAGAGCCCCGACTGGCGCCGGTAATTTTGTGAAAAAATCCCAATTCACTGAACCGATACCATTGATGAGAAGATAAAAGAACACGAGACCCAGCGGCGTGATTACGAGAATCGCGGAACCAGAGGCGGTTCCAACCGCCAGCCCGTTCTTGATTTTGCGCCAGGTGTGATTGTGTTTCCGTTCAAAATGCATGGCTATTGCACAGCGCGCGTAGCTGACGTCTTTGCGATGGTGCGGAGGAGCAATTGCGCAAGAAGGTTCACCAAAATAGTTATGCCGAAAAGAACGAGGCCAATCTCGAACAACGCCTGGAGATACATGTCCGTCGTCGCTTCAGTGAATTCGTTGGCAAGGACGCTGGCAAGCGTGTAGCCTGGCTTGAAAAGCGACGCAGCGATCTGCGGCGTGTTGCCGATCACCATTGTCACAGCCATTGTCTCGCCAAGTGCGCGTCCCAGCCCCAGAATCACTGCGCCGAACAATCCTTTTTTTGCGTAACTCAGGACTGCAATTCGCGTAACTTCCCAACGAGTGGCCCCCAAACCGTACGCGGCTTCCCGTTGCAAGTCGGGAACGCTGCGCAGAATCTCGCGTGAGACCGAAGTAATGATCGGAAGAATCATGATCGCGATAATAATTCCGCCGGCGAGCATGCAGGGACCGTAAATCGATCCATTAAAGAACGGCGTCCAACCGAACACCCGTTTCAACAACGGGAAGGGGTAATCACGAAGCCACGGAATCATTACGAAAATCCCCCAGAGACCCAGGATGACGCTCGGAATTGCCGCCAACATTTCGATGAGGGAGACGAGAGGCTGCCGAATCCACAAAGGAGCGAGTTCAGTTAGATACGCTGCCGTTGCGATGCCTAACGGAACAGCTAGCACCAATGCGATAAGTGAAGAAACGAGTGTTCCGTAAATAAACGGCAGCGCGCCGAATTGCTCGGCGACAGGATCCCAGGTCGACGTTACGAGGAAATGGAATCCAAATTTCTTGATGGCAAGCACTGATCCCTGCCACAGTTGCCAGCCAATCAGAATGATCAGCACAACCACGGTAAGTGCCATGACCAACGTGAGCAACTCGAACGCCTTGTCACCAAAGCGGGACGGCCGCTTCATTGCCGCGGCCGCCGTGAGTGGCCCGCCGCACGTATTTACTGGAACTGTGGCAAGCGCCATCTTTCTTGCCTTACATTTTGATCTGATCGATACGCTGCAAAACGCGCGCTTGGACACTCTCTGGCAATGGAGCGTAATCAAGGCTCTTTGCCATTCCTTCGCCCTTTGTTGCTGCCCACTTCAGGAATTCGACCAATTTTTTGCCTTTCGCGGGATCTTTCTGCTGCTCATACACGAGTAACCACGTCGCGCCGCAAATTGGATAGGCGTTCTTTCCTGCCGCGTTCGTCATGGAAAAACGGAAGTCGTCCGGAATATCGGCGGTTGAAAGGGCAGCCGTCACTGATTCGAGTGTGGGCTTGACGAATTCGCCTGCGGAATTTTTTAGCTCCGCGTAGGACATTTTGTTCTGGATAGCGTAGATCAACTCTACATAACCGATTGCGCCTGGCGTTTGCTTGACTTGTCCCGAGACGCCCTCGTTTCCTTTGCCGCCGATGCCGGCTGGCCAATTGACCGAGGTGTTATTACCGATCTTTTGCTTCCACTCTGAGCTGACTTTGCTCAGGTAATCGGTGAAAATGAAACTTGTTCCGCTCCCATCCGATCGATGCACGACGACGATGTCTTGGTCTGGCAATTTTGCATCGGGATTCAACGCCGTCAGTTTTGGATCATTCCATTTTTTTATTTGGCCGAGATAGATCCCGGCAATGGTGTCTCCATCTAGCTTCAAACTCGGATTCCCAGCAAGATTGGACACCAAAACCACGGCCCCTGCGACCGTGGGAATGTGCAGGAGTTTACCAGGTGCCTTAGAAAGATTTTCGTCACTCATCGGCCCGTCCGATGCGCCGAAATCGACCGTTTGCGCCAGGATTTGCTTTTGCCCGCCCCCAGAACCGATTGATTGATAATTAAATCGGACCGACGGATCGACTTTCGCATACTCGTCAAACCACTTCGAGTAAATTGGATATGGGAACGTAGCGCCTGCGCCGTTGATCATCATTTGCGCCGAAGCGCTTGCGCTCATTCCCAGCGCAACTAGAAGCCCAAGAATATTCGCTTTATGAAATTTCGTCATGCAACAAAATTGCCGCAGGCCAATTCGGATGGTCAAAACCTTTACTGTTACGTTTGTGTGACAACGGCTGTGCCGGGCGTTGGATCGTTAATCGTTGAGTAGAAAATCGCATTTACGATGTGACGAATCACGAATCACGCCGGGTTGGCGAGGTAGGATCAGTCGAATCGTCGTGCCTTCTCCGAGCTCGCTTTCCGCTTCGACGCGCCCTCCATGGAGTTGCGCAATGTGTTTCACGATCGCCAGACCGAGGCCGGTACCGCGCACTTTGTCGGGGCTACGCGCCTTATCCGCCCGGTAGAAGCGCTCGAAAATGCGGGGCAAATCCTCTTTTCCGATACCGATGCCATTGTCACTGACGCTCAACTCGATTTCACCATTGCGGCGGCGCACGTTGAGCTGAATCTCGCCATCCTCGCGGGAATACTTCATGGCGTTATCGAGCAAATTATAGAGCGCTTCCTGAAGCCGTGCCCGGTCTGCACGAATGGTTGGCAAATCCGGCGAAAAATCGAGGCTCAGGTTGAGCCGTTTGATTGCAAGCCTCTTTCCCCAGTCGCGAACCACTTCTGCGAAGAAGCTCGACAGATCGACATCCCGCAATTGCAGATTGGGGTTCGCCGATTCCAGCTGAGCAAGGGTGAGCAAATCTTCCACCAACAAATCGAGGCGCTTTGAATGTCGCTCCATGACTTTGAGAATCCGGGAAATTTCCTCGCGCGACGTGTCCGGGTTGTCGAGCAGTGTCTCGACATAACCGCGCAGGATTGACAATGGCGTGCGCAATTCGTGTGAGACGTTAGCCACGAAATCTCGCCTGATCTGGTCCATGTTCTTGAGCTCGGTGATGTCGTGAAACAAGACCAGCGCGCCGGTGATCTCGCCAACCTCATTCCTCGTAGCGACTGCATGCAGCTCGATTTGTGATTCCTCCAAGACTAACTCTCGACGAACCGCCCTCTTCCCGGCCAACGCATCAGTAAGGACGTCTTCAAGCATGGGATTGCGCACAATCTCGAGTAAAGGCATCGCCACGGAAATTTCGACGACGCCGAATAGTTTTCGAAAGCTCTCGTTAGTCAAGATTACTTGCCGGTTGGAATCAACCAGCAGCAACGCGTCTTGCATCGCAGAAAAAATTGTCTGCAATCCGGATTCGCGTTTTGCTACCTGCTTGTTGAGCTGCTCCAATTCACTAAAAATCTTTTCCAACCGGAAACCGATGCGTTGAGCTTGTCCGCGATCCTCAATCAGAAATGTGGGTGGCCGCTCTCCGCGCTCGATCTGTGTAACGACTTCTTCAATTTGTCGCCACGGCGCGATCCATTTTCGCCACGCCATGAAGACAACAGCCGCCATCAAGCCAACAATCAGGCACGCAACCAGCCAAAGCATTGGGCGTGATCATCGCGTACGCTATTCGCCTCGCAAAGTCAGAACCCGCTCGCAGAGAATCGTGCCGGGTCGAATGGGTAGACCACCGCGGATCTCCAACGGCGCTGAAAACAGGTGTCCTTTCTTTTTGCGCAGGCCTAACAAATCGGCGCCACGTAAAGATTATTCTTCGCGAACGCGATATCCAAACCCGCGGACAGTCTCGATGATGTCACCGGCTTTCTCGAGTTTTTCGCGCAACCGGCGCACATGTGTGTCCACGGTGCGAGTGTCAATCACGGTTTCGTAACCCCAGACTTCGTTGAGCAATTTATCGCGATCCTGCACACGACCCCGCCGTTGCACTAACGTCCGCAGCAGCTTGAACTCGAGGCTGGTCAGATGCACCCGTTTACCGCTCACACGAACCTGGTGGCGGGCAGGATCAATCGAAATTGCGCCGGCGTGAAGTGTTTCCTCTGGTTTTTCGCCGCGCCGCAGAATCGCGCGGATCCGCAGGATTATTTCACGCGGGCTGAACGGCTTGGTGACATAATCATCAGCGCCGAATTCCAAGCCGAGAATGCGGTCAATCTCTTCCGCCTTCGCCGTGAGCATCAGAACCGGAATGTGAGCCGTCGCTGTGTCGCTTTTCAAAATTCTGCAGACCTCGAGTCCGGACATTTTTGGCAACATCAAATCAAGAATGATGAAATCGGGCCGGTCATCGCGCGCCTTTTGCAGACCGCCCACGCCGTCGCCGGCTGTCGAAACCTTAAACCCGCCCTTGCGCAGATTCAGGGCGAGAAGGTCGGCAACATCATTCTCATCTTCAATGATTAGGATTTTTCGTCCATAGCCGGTGTCCATGAATAGCGAATTGAACGCGTCCGCGCGCTGAATTTCAATCGTTTCTGTGCTTGTTAACAGGACCTCTTCGAGCGAAGCGGCAAAGTTTTCCGAATCGTCACGATTTCGTCATACGGCTGTAACAAACGGCCTCTAGCCTGCCTCGCACAAACACAAGACCATTCCTCCCAAAGCACCAAAACCACAACACCAAGGAGAAACTAATGCTCATTAACAGATTTATCTTGCGGGCAGCAGGAGCCAGCCTTGCTGTGCTTCTATCGCTGGCGGCACAGCCGCTTAAAGCTCAGGCGGCATCTGACGCCGATCGGATCGAAAAACTCGAGCGCGCCGTCCAGGCATTACAACAACGCAATTCCCAGTTGGAATCGGAGATCTCCGGGCTCAAGAAGACGCAGAACGCGTTCGCCGCGCCGCCTCCTCCCGAAGGCAAAATGAAAACGGTGACGTCAACAGACGGCAAAAATTATGTGGAGAAGCTGGTCCCGGATTTGGGCGGTTCAAAATGGAAGTTGTTTCCAGCGATTACAGAACTGGAATTGTTTGGTGACATGCGTCTGCGATATGAATATCGCGGTGGCCGGCTGCCCGATGATGATCCGACTAACCCCAACGACTGGCAGGAGCGCGAGCGTGAAAGATACCGTTTGCGCATAGGTTTGCGCGGAACCGTTCTGGATGATTGGTTCTTTGGCCTGCGATTGGAGACGAGCGCCAGCGCGCGCTCCACAAACGTGACAATGGGAGGGGACACCTCGAGTACCTCGCCGGGCGGCGGTGGACCATTCGCAAAGGGCGACGACGGTATCTTCGTCGGACAGGCGTATGGCGGTTACAAGGGCTTCCCCGGCTTTACGTTCACCGGGGGTCGAATGCCAAATCCGTTCGTCAACACCTCAATGGTTTGGGATGACGACATCAACCCAGAAGGTTTGGCCGAGCAGTGGAAACACACGTTCACTATTGGTGGCGGGGAAGTTGCTCCAGTTTCCTACAGCAAGGATGGCAAAGCGGTTGCGGGTCCACCGGCAGAGCCGTTCCTAAAAATCGACGTATTCGCGAATTTCGCTCAATTCGTTTACGACGATTCCAATCCCTCAAACCCAATTGGCCCAATTCCAACGGTTACACAGCCGATAGGCGGTGAGACTCAGAATGTGCCGACCGCCAATGCATTCATGCTCGGCTGGCAGGCTGGAGCGAAGTTCGATTTCCTCAAGAAATTTTACTTCCAGCTCGCGCCAACTCTTTACAACTACACCGGCGACGGCAACACATTTAACATCCATTTCTCAGGTGATCCCGGGGGCAATCAAACAGGTATCAACAGTCTTTTAGTTTTCGATATACCAGCTGAGATCGGGTGGAAAATCGGCAAATTACCGATGCGAATCTTTGGGGATTTTGCCACCAACTTCGACGCGGACGATCGTGCCGATGCTGCGGGACATTCAGGGAAGGGTGACGATCGATACGCATATGAGATTGGTCTCGGGATTGGACAGCTAAAGAAAAAACACGATTGGGAGGTTCGCGCGTGGTGGCAACACCAGGATCAGTTTGCGCTGGATCCGAACCTGATTGATTCAGACATCTTCAATAGTCAGTTGAACCTGAATGGCGTGGCTGTGAAAGCCGGGTACATGCTGGCTGACGCGGTAGTTTTCAACCTCACCTATTCCTATGGCTGGCGCATCGACGATGCACTTGGGACTGGTGGTGTGGGTGACATTAATATCAATCCGCTGGATCAGTATCAATTGCTTCAAGCGGATCTCAGCTTCAAATTCTAGGACGGTTAGGTAACGAAAGCCCGCCGGGAGCGTCTTACTGGCGGGCTTGGCGTTACGCTCCGATCGGTGACAGCGGCATGAAAACAAAAGCCCAGGAAAAGCGAGCACGTCGCAGGATATTGATGGAATCGTCGCCGCTGACGATGCTGGAATCCGAACTTCGTACGTTGCACCACGATCTGCGCACCGTCGCCAAGGCCTACGTCAGCCGCCTCGAAAACGATCTACTCGTCTGTATCGCCGCCCTCAGATCATATGGCCCAATCGAACGCGTGCCTAAAGAATTGCTCCATGAAATCCGCGATCTGACGATTGTGGTTCGCAATCGCAAGTTGAAACCCGAAAAAGGCCGTCGCAAAGATCTAAGGAAAATCGATTCGCTGATTGTGGATCTGGCCTCGACCGTGGGACACAAAAACTGAGCAACACGACGCCATCATCCTAGATCCAACTGCATGGATGAGGTCACCGATTGCTGTTGGAAGAATTAGTTTTGCGACTCGGGAAACAACTCTCCGAACAGCGCAATCAAAATGTTCTGGAGTGAAAGATTGTTATCTGTTTGGACCCAGCTTGGGCCGCCCCGCGAATAGTTTGTGGCCGCCAAAGTGAGCGTGACGCGGCCGCTATCCTTTACCACGTACACCTTTGCACCCGGAGCAAGATCGATCCCGCGACAGGCGATGCCCTTCCCGAAGTGCGCGACTAAGATCACTTCACCATGGCTGCTCCTCGCAAAGAACAGGCGCCGTGCCGAATCGAATCGGACCCCTGGAAATCGAAAGTCGAACGATTCGTACGTGACAGGATCGTTGCTATCGGCGTAAGGCGAGTTACTGAACGTGATCCGCGCCGCCAGTTCGCCCGCTAAACGGTCGACATAGAACCGATGTGAGACCATTTCACAGAAGGCAAATGTTTGGGCATGATCGGGACTGGTGATCCTGACCGCATCTCCCACTCCGTGAGCGTTCGCCGTGAGAATGGCTGTTAGTAAGATCACCAGCCGCATGATGCAAAAGTATAAGTGCAGCGCCTTTTTCGCCGAGCTTGCTCTTAGCGACGACCACCCCACTCTTCAAATGGATTGTAAACGGGCAAAGCGTAGTACCACATGAAACCACCCGGCCGCGCGGCGCGGCTATGCCCGTGGCCAAAGAGCCGTTCCACGTCATCGACGGTCGTGTGGCCGATGATGAGAGAACCGATCCGGATCTTGTAAAAATCATACGGTAACGACTGCGCGATGTAAGCCGGAGGCGCGATCAACAGGCCATTTCGATTGAAGCGAAACGCAAGCGCGTCCGCTCCATATCCGTGCCGCAGCGGATCGGCGGTATCGATCACAGGCGCTTCATACAAGCCAAGCTGGTAAAACAATTGCGAATCGGGTTGCACGATATAATAGCCGTTTCGCAGGCCTAACGAGACGTAATTCGAATCGTCGTCCCATGAAGCTGCAAAGGCTAAATTCGCAATCATCAGTATGCACAGAGAAGTGCAAAAACAGCGATACATAATTAGTCCATTAGCCTAGCTGAGTTTTCTGTCCACGGACGTCTTTAATTTGCCACAGAAATGTAACGATAATTTTTTTGCCAGCGGGTGACTGCCTTTCTTACGTTTGTCTTGAGCAGAATGGACGTGTTCACTTTGCCCCGGACCAGTTCGCCGGGACCTTTCGTAACTCAACAGCGATTTTCGTTCAACTTCCTGGCATCCCGTCGATATCGCGCGGCATGGATCTCGGACGCGCACCTGGGCACGCGCGGCTGTAACGCTAGTGCGTTGCTGGACTTTTTGCGGGAGAATGATTTTGGCACGTTGTATATTGTGGGCGACCTGATCGATATTTGGTCGCTGCGGCGCGGAATTTATTGGCCGCAGGAACACAACGATGTGATCCAAAAAATTCTGCGTAAAGCGCGTAAAGGCACTCGCGTAGTCTACATCCCCGGAAATCACGATGAATTGGTGACCAGCTTTTGTGGCACCTACGGCAACATTGAGATCAAGCAGAGCGCCATTCATGTGACCGCTTCCGGAGAACGCATCCTGGTTATCCATGGCCACGAACTCGACGCTGTTGTCCAGAATGTGAAGTGGCTCGCGTTCGCTGGCGATCTTGGTTATCAATTCTTGCTTTCGCTCAATCCGTTCATCAACTTCGTCAGGCGTCTTTTCGGTCTGGGCTATTGGTCGCTTAGCGCCTACGCAAAGCGACGGGTGAAAGACGCGGTAAGCTTTATCGGCAAATTCGAAGCCGCCGTGGCGCATTATTCGGAACGCCATCATGTGGACGCGGTGCTGTGCGGCCATATTCACTGCGCTGCGATTCGGGAATTTGGAAATGTTTCGTACTACAACTGCGGTGACTGGGTCGAGAGCTGCACCGCTCTGGTCGAGAGCGACGATGGCATGATTGCGCTGGTCAATTACGATCCAGCGAGCGCAGCAGTGTCAACAACTGGTCTAGTGAGGTCAAAAGAACCCCTGGTGAACAGTTGAGTCTATTCTCAATTACCGGCGTCTGGCCCGGTGTTACGAAGTCGCCACCAGTTCTTAACAGTTCGTCACCTGACGCGACATGCGTCTGCGCTATCTAACCTCCGGTTATGACTGCGATCACAGTAAAGCGAACAATCATTAGACGTGCGCGACCACAAAGACTGACGAAAAGCCGTTCATTTAGTGAACTGGCTCGACTTTATTTCGGTAGGGAAAGGAGTCTGGAGTTTGCTATTGAGGCGTTGCTTTTTGCCATCATCGTTGCGATTTCAGCGTGGCCGGTAATGGCAGCCGTTGGTGCACTACAGGAATTTTTCAAGAGCGCCGCAATCTAGGAAACGGTGAGAAGGGTAATGCCATTAGCAAGACGTTGAAGCGGTCTGTTAGTGGACCAGCTTACTGAACGCGAAAATCTCGACAGCAACTTCATGACGCTTAGGATGTTCATCTTGTGCAACGGACGGGTTCGACGCGAAACAATCGCGAAATTGAACGAAAATTCCTGGTTAAGGAGCTTCCCCATGATCTGACGAAATCGCGCTGCTTCCTTATTGAGCAAGGTTATCTAGCAACTGAATCGGCCGGTAGACAAGTCCGGCTTCGCAAGACTGGCAGCGGTACGTCGCTGACGTTTAAGATTGGCCGGAGCAGCCATCGGGAAGAACGTGAGATCAAGCTGAGTCCGAAGCAGTTCGCAGTGCTCTGGCCAGGTACGACGGGGAGAAGATTAAGGAAACTGCGCTACGAAGTTCCTTGGAAAGGTCTGCTCATCGAGATCGATATTTATCGTGGCAGGCATGCCGGTCTCGTAGTGGCAGAGGTGGAATTTCCCGACCGTGCAAGTTGTCGCAAATTCAAGCCGCCGTCCTGGTTTGGGCGGGAAGTCACTGGCGAAAAGCGTTACAGCAACGTGCGGCTTGCCAACGAATAGTAGAGGCTCCATGGGCTTCCGTTTGAAACTGCGCGAACCCCTTCCCGAAGGACTGAAGCGAGTTTTTTGCGAACAAATCGACGCGGCTCTTTACTTGTGCCAGCACCCCATAACACAGCGTGGTATTACTGTGCACGAAGTGCGGAAGCACTTAAAGAAGTTGCGCGCGGCGATGCGGCTCGCCTCAGGGACGGTGGGCAAGGATTGTCACGCCCGCCAGGATCGGTGCGTGCGCAAGATCGGACGATCGGTGTCGGATTTGCGCGATGCGCAGGTACGACTGCAAACATTCATCGAATTGCGCGATCAGTCCGGGAAACATTCGGAACAACAACCTTTTTCGCGCACGGAGGAATTGTTGTCGCTGGAACGAGAGAGTTTTTCCGCAGCCTTCGCAGGTTGGCAAACCCAGGCAATTCCGCAACTGGAACGCGTGAAGTCGCGCCTAATGAATTGGCCGTTGGAGGGGCTTGCCTGGAAGGAGGTTTGCGAAGCGGTCGCCAAAATTTACCAACGCGGACAACGCAGACTCGCGAAAACAATTGCTGACCCGGTGCCGGAGAATTTCCATGCTTGGCGCAAGCGGGTTAAAGACATTTGGTACGAACTACGCATTTTGCAGCCCCTTAACCGTGTGGTTCTGCAACAAATGGCCCATGATGCAGAGATCTTGGGCGAATTGCTCGGTCGCGAGCATGATCTTGATTTTCTGTTGGCGCGTCTCAAGAAGGAAAGCGCCGATGAGACGCTCGAAGATGAACTGGCGCAGCTCGAGAAGCTGATCGGCAAACGGGGCAGACGCCTGCGGCGCGACGCGCTGGAACTTGGACGGCGATTTTACGCGGAGCCGGCGAAAGCTTTCGCAAAACGGATCTCTATCTTTGTGGGTAAACGGATTTGAAACAAGAAGACTTGCCCGGGACACTTAACCGTTGTCCCGAGCGAATAAACCCTGCAGAACACGCAACGTCAGGCAAGCATTATCGTTCCCGACTAATCAGCTTGGGTGCGCTACCCTATTCGCGCCGCCTACTGGTTTTGCAAGGGCTTCTCCGCTTTTGATCGAGTGAGCCGAACAATGTATTCTAGAATCCCGGCTGAGGGAAACTCAGATCCATGCGACTACGTTGCTGCCGCTTGCGTGTTGTTGTTTTGCGTAACTGTAATCACCGCGCGCCCGGCAACCATAACCGTAACCAACACTAATGACAGTGGCCCAGGCTCGTTACGTCAGGCACTCGCCGATGCCGACGACGGTGACACGATTACCTTCGATTCCGCGCTCGCCGGCCAAACGATAACACTCACCACTACCGAGCTCGCGATCATCTGACACGCGCGACAAAGATTTTGCAGACACGACCATTCGTGCAGAAGTCTGCAGGCGCTGCACTCAAGATGCTTCAGGAACATACGGAACAGAGCGTAAACGTTGTGGCGCCAGCTTTCCTCAGCGGATTGCTCATCGGAAGAGCGCGTTTCAATCGCCCACATCGGCTGAAGCCGCCACTTCGATTTATGCGCTGATGCGAGCACGGCTGCAATTTGCGATCCGTGTTAGATTAGTTCGGTGAACCTGCTGACTTTGACAGAAATTCGACGGGCCGCACAGAGCTCCGGCGTTCCGGCCCGCGTGCATGTGCAGGTGGAGAGCGCAACACCAAAGCTCACGCGTGAACAACAGCCATATTGTGAGCTCACACTTGCGGATGCATGCGACCGAATGACCTTGCGCGTCTGGAGCGACCATCCGGCCTACAAAACCTGCAGCGCATTAACGATGCACGATTTCGTCGAGCTCACGGCGGAATTTTGCCAATCGCAATACGGGCTGGATGCTCGCAAGTGGACAGTCCGACCATTGACCGAACAGGAAAAAAATGAGTTGCTGCAAGGGCCGGCAGATTTGCGCGCCAAACAGGCGTCCGATTTCGAGTTTATAAGGAAAACTGTCGGAAAGATTGCTGATCCACGGCTGCGCACATTGGGCGAAGCGTTTCTTAACGAATGGGGGGATCGTTTCCGGCGCGCGGCAGCCGCGCGAAAAAATCACCACGCCCGCCGGGGCGGACTGGTAGAGCATACTGCGCAGATGATGCGCGTGGCAAAAGAGATCGCGCCGCTTTATCCCCCGTTGAACACCGACCTGTTGGTGGCGGGAATTCTTTTCCACGATTCCGGAAAGCTTTGGGAGAACGCGCTGCCGGAAAACGGGTTTGTGATGAATTATGATGAGCTCGGTGAGTTGATGGGACACATTTCGATCGGCCTCGAGTTGGTGAATGCGTTGTGGAGAAGGTTAAGTACCGAAAACGCTGACGAGTGGAAGAATCTTTTGCCGACGTCGGAAGATGTTCGAATACACCTGCTGCATCTGATCGGCGCGCATCACGGCGAACGGGAGTTTGGTTCGCCTGTAGCGCCGAAAACGCCAGAGGCAATGGCGCTTCATTACATTGACAATCTGGATGCTCGTCTGGAAATGTTTGCCGCAGGTTACACCACTGCCAAGCCGCTAGCGCCGCGTATTTTTGATCGCGTTTGGCCATTACCAGGAAATCTGGTGAAACCTTTGGAGAAATTTCAGCAGACAGCGAGTGAGCCCGCGCTTGAGGAGAAACTTCTGTGACAGGATACGAACCTACGCAAATCTCATCAGGCCATCTGATCGAGGCATTTTCGTGATCACCGTAATGCTCGAAGTGATCTTGCTGATCTGCGCGGTTGTCTTCAGCAAGCTAACGATCAAAGTCGACGATCATATTTGCAGGCTTGCTTCTCAATAGGAATCAGATTCAAGAAAGTATAGGTGGCGGAAATCAGCGATTGTGAGCCCATTCGCATTCGATGGTGGTTTGGTTGGGGCGTTCATCTATCGCCGTACGGTTGGCTATATAGCATTTCCGGCTTCGACGAGGTAGCGATCACATTGCGCGACGGTCAGAAATTCGCGCTCGGCACAGACGATCCGCAGGGACTCGTGAGGGCGGTAAGGCGTTCAATTTAGATGCTGTTTCGCCAGTTCCCGGAACCAGCGTAAAGCCACGGAGGTTTGCCCATCATTGACTTCGTGGCCGCCATGAAAAGTCCCTATTCGCATTTGATTGAATCCGGTTCGCTTGATTGAGCCGGCGACAGTGTACTGCTGCTCTACGGGTGCGATTCTATCATCGTGACCGGCGCTGATATAAATCGGCGTATTAAGAAAGGTCGCGCCCGGCTGGATTCGCGCGTATCCGTCGCTCAGATGGTCTTCGTTCGCGCCTGTCATGTAGATGCCGGCAATCCGACAGCCGTTCCTCGCGAGCAGCGGCGCAACGTAGCCAACGCCTTTTCCTCCTCCGGAGAATCCTGCACACGCCACGGGCCACTTGTCCGATTCTGAAAAGCTGCGATGCAGCGCTTTAACTGCCGCAAGCGTCATCGCACCACGCCATGCAGCGGTATCGTTGCGCGCATGCTGCGGCCCGTCTCCGGCCAGGAGCACCCAACCTTCAGCCAGTCCGACCGTGCGATAAAACTGAACAAGATCATCCCGGTTCTGACGCTTGAAATCGCTCGTCGAGCAAATGACCAGAATCGGCCAGCTCTTTCGCGGATCGAAATTCGCGGGCGTCGCTAGTACGGCGACCGCGTTTGGGGGAACCACATTTCCGCCCTGGCTGGCAAGGGATTTTTCCTGCGAGCTCAACTCGACGTTCGCTTTAACGGTTGAACCGGGAGAAAAGGCGGTTCCGGCGAACTTGAGTGTCCCGCCGGCTTCCGCTATTGGGCCAGCCTGAATCACGAGAATCAAGCCGCCGAGTGAAAGCAATTGTCTCGATTTAGCGCGAAGGTCTTGTGAATCCAATGGTATCATAGTGTTCGCATTCAGACCAAAAAACGTGCGGAACGAACATCTCAAATCTAATTTAGCTGGAAATCTGAAATCGACTATGTCCCCCGGTGTTCGCACAGAAGTACAAGTCATGTTTTTCGATACCGATTGCGGAGGCGTCGTATCAAACATCGCCTACTTACGCTTCATTGAGATCGCACGCACTTACCTGGCCCAGGAGCTCGGACTCGCGCTGGTAGATATGGCCGAAAAGCAAACGTATCCGGTCGTCGTGCGTACCGAAATTGATTATCGACGCGCGGCCAGGCTTGGTGACCGGCTGGTAATTGAGGGCTGGTTACATCAAATCGAGCGCGCGCGTTTCTGGTGCGCATTCCGCATTACGCGTGCGGAAGACGATTCGCTTATCGCTGATTGTCGCCAGATGCTCGCGCTGATCGAGATGCCAACAGGAAAACTGCTGCGTGTACCTGAGCATTGGAAAACCTACGCCCCAGAGGATTCAGCAAACGATCCCAAATCCGAGCCTCAAACCGGCAGCGTTTCCGGTAGAGAACGCGAACAATGAGCGTAGGGGCGCGCACTTTAAGCCTTGAAGAAACGATGCTGGAGCCGCCGGCGCTTCCGCCGCCGCCGACTCGCCATGCTCTATTAGTGATTCTGATTGCGCTCGCGGCGCTGTTGCACGTCGTCACCATCGGGACCGGCGATCTCTACAGTGAAACCGAAGGCCAATATGCCGGAGCGGCGCGCGAGATGATTGGGAGTCATCACTGGTTGGTCCCGACAAATGATGGTATCCCGCGCCTGCAAAAACCGCCATTGCTGTATTGGCTCATTATCGGCTCGTACAAGATTCTCGGAATCAATGAGGCGGCGGCTCGGCTGCCTGTGGCGCTTGCGGTCGTAGCCACGGTTGCGCTTATTTTTTTGATTGGTGAAAGCCTTTCAGATTACTGGCGCGGCTTTATTGCCGGTCTGATTTATCTAAGCTTCTGCGGAACGTTTTTGCTCGCGCGCATTGTTATGCCCGAACCGCTGGTGAGCGCATTCATCGCTGGTGCGATCCTCTGCGGTTTGCGTGGCTACGAACGTAGACGCCAACGAGCCGCGTGGTTCGCCGGCGTTTGGATTTGTTCGGCACTGGCTTGTCTCACCAAAGGCTTTCTTGGCATTATTTACGTAGCCGCGATTTTTATTTTACTCGCGATTTTTTATCATGAAGCCCGAATACGATTTCGTGCGCTGGTGCGCTGGCAATACGTAGCAGTTTTCCTTTTGATTTTCGCTCCCTGGCACATCTGGGTGCAATGGCATTTTCCCCATTATTTTCATTATTTGATCAGGTCAGAATGGCTGGGACACCTCCGTGGGCTTACCGACGACACCCACGATTTCATGGGGGTGCCGGCCTATCAATTTGTCGTGCTGCACCTGGCTTGGTGGTTTCCATGGTCGATCGTATTGCTGCCCGGTGTGACATTTGCCTGGCGTCGCGTGATGGGCGCACGCGACATCAGTTTTGCTGATGGATTGCTGCTTTGCTGGATGGGCGTCGTATTCGTTCCGCTGCTCTTTTTAGGGCAGCGGCAGGATTATTATTCCATGAGCATGTGGAGCGCGTTTGCGTTATGGGCAGCTGGCGCTTGGGACCGGACTCCGCAATCGCTTCGGGCCGCGGGCGTGATCGCAGTGGGTCTCGCCGGCGTGATCATCGCGGCAGGAGCGCTGTTTAGTGTACACGAACCCCGTACTCTCAACGGAAACTGGGGCATAATGGATGCGCGCTGGACTGCATGGAGAGCATTGCGCGACATGCCCATTTCGGAGTGGGCGGCTCTGCGGCCTTTAATCGGAATTACGGCTGTGTCGTTCGTGTTCTTCTCATTGGTAGGCGTCTACCTGGTTCTCAAACAGCGCGAAAAGCTCGCTGCCGTCGCACTGACCCTCGCGATGATTCCGGCGGGACTCAGCATGGTAGTAGCCGTCGCGAAAGCCGCGCCGTATTTCTCGCTGGCCGATGTCGCGCGTTTCTTGAATCCGCGTCTGGAGAGGGGCGGCGAGGCAATATTCGAAGGGCCACTCGACGACAGCAGTAGCCTGATTTTCTATCTGAACCGCAAATTCTTTTTCGTTAATCAGAATCCCCAGAAGGAAGCACCAATTGGAGTTCCGTCCCGCGACGTCTTTTTGAACGAAGAGACTGTCCTGAACCAATGGGGGCAAGCCGAGCCGATTTATCTCATTGTCGACCAGAGCAGAGCCGACTATTGGAGAAAACGGGTTACCACTCAGTTTCACATATATCATCAGATTACAACTTCGGGAACGTACGTGGTGCTTAGTAATCAACTCTAGATCCAGCTAATTGTTGCCGCGGGTCTCTTGAAAAACTGCCGGGCTGGCTTAATGTCTCCGCTCGTTTTCGTTTTAGGGATTTTACTGTTTAACCTGTTTCAACCTAGCCATGTCGCAACATCGCAGTCTAAAAGGCGCCAGCACGATTACAGCCAGGCGCAATGTTCTCAAACGCTTTGAGCGTGTCGAGCTTCTGAAGAAACGCGGCCAGTGGAAGGACAGCCAGAAAGTCATCGGGTTGCCCAAGACCAAACCGGACGTGTAACCCTCGTGAATCGTTGAAATCGTTACATCGTTAAATCGCCGGGACGATCACGATTAACGAGTCTCGATCACAACTGTGCGCCTCAACCGCTTCCTCGCTGCTGCGGGGCTTGGGTCGCGCCGATATTGCGATGAATTGGTCGCAAACGGTCAGGTGACGATCAACGGAAGGGTTTGCACCGATTTCAGTGCACAACCGGGACCGCGTGACCACGTCAAGGTAAATGGCAAACTTGTCGGCATTGCCACGCCATTCACGATCATGTTGCACAAACCCAAAGGATTCGTTTCGACCCGAAGGGATCCGCATGCTCGCGATACAATCTTCGATTTGCTTCCGCCGAAATTTTCACGCCTGTTTAACATCGGACGCCTGGATGCTCAGACGGAAGGTCTGCTTCTTCTTACAAACGACGGTGATCTCGCACATCGGATTACGCATCCACGTTATAAAATTGAGAAGGAATACGAGGTCACCTTGGCTCGTCCGTGGGATCCTGCGCACGGGCCGAAATTGCTCCGGGGTATTGTTCTCGATGGTCACCGAGCAAGGATTGTGCGTCTGCGCCCCATTTCACACACGCGTTTACGCATCGTATTGCGGCAGGGAATCAATCGACAGGTTCGCCGCATGTTTGAAGCCGTTGGGTATCGCTTGAAACATCTTGTCAGGGTTCGAATGGGAAAACTCCGGCTTGGAGATCTGCCTCGCGGGCATTGGCGTGCGTTGACAAAATATGAGAGGGAATCAATAGCCAGGGAGTGACGACTTGATTGTCGGTCGATTCGATGAAACTCGAGGGTTGTAATGCGCTTATCACGGGTGCCTCGGCTGGCCTGGGACGCGAATTTGCCCGTCAACTCTCCGGGCGTGCGCGATCCCTCATTTTGCTGGCGAGGCGTGACGAAAGACTGATTGAGCTCGCCGAAGAACTGCACGGAGAACAACCAAATCTCCGGATTTACGTTCGAAAAGTTGATCTGAGTGACCTTGCGCAGTTGCAGGATCTGCTGGAGTGGGTTGAGCGCGAAGCACTCAACATCGATGTTTTAATCAACAACGCGGGGCTCGGCGACAGTGGTCTCTTCGCCAGGAGCGATTCCGCTCGTAGCAACCAAATGACGCTCGTGAATGTCACGGCGCTGACCTTATTGACACGTCATTTACTCCCGCGAATGATTGCCCGAGGCCGGGGCGGCGTTCTCAACGTTAGTTCATCAGCTGGCTTTCTTCCGATCCCCGGCTCCGCTGTGTACGCCGCTACAAAAGCGTATGTGACGAGCTTCTCGGAAGCACTGCGAGCCGAAGTTCGCGGAACAGGTTTAAGCGTGTGCGCGCTGTGCCCTGGTCCTGTAGCAACCGAGTTCCAAAAAGTTGCCAGCCGCCATGGCGCGCAGCCTGAGATCGGTCCCGCAGCCCTCGTCGTTCCGGCGGAACAAGTCGTCCGTGACGGACTTGCGGCACTCGAAGCGGACCGCCCAATGGTGATCCCGGGCTTGCCTATGAAGCTCCTGATGTTCCTGACTCGAATCACGCCAATGCCCGTAATTCGCCTCACAGCACAGCTGGCACTAAAGAGACGCGGAGTCGTGTAGCGCCAACTCTATGACGACTTGTATTTGACCGAGCAACCGTACGGCTTCGTCTCTGGCGTGCTGACCGACTTTCCCGCCAAAGATTCATCCAACGCGGCCTTTACATAATTCGTAGAACTCGGGATGTCTGACGGATTTGGCGTGGCTTTGCTGTCAATCGCGCCGTGATAGATAATTTTTCCTTCAGGATTAATGACCACCATGTTCGGCGTGTTCTTTGCTCCATAAGCGCGTCCCGCTTTGCCTTCTGGATCAAGAAGCAGCGCAGTCTCATGTGCCTTCCACGATGTGGCGATCTTTTCGGCCTCTTCCGCTGTCAAATTGCCCTCGGTGCCCGGAGCATTGGAATCGATGGTCAGCCAAACAACACCCTTATCGGTGTACTCTTTCTGCAAATTTTGCATGTTTCCGCTGCCGTAATGTTTCTTCACAAATGGGCACTCCGGATTAAACCATTCAAGTACCACGTACTTGCCCTTGTACTCGGAGAGCGAGTGAGCTGTGCCTTTCGTATCCGCGAGCGAGAAATCTGGCGCGGCACTTCCAGCCGGAGGCGCATCCGAGGCGAAAGCTGCCATTCCGACCAATGAGGTAACGGCGGTCAATAGTAATTTCATGTTCATATGGTGTTTAGAAAACTGAGTTGCTGAGATGTTTAAAGTTCTTCGACGAACATGATGCGGCCAAAATTCAACGGAACACAATTATTGCGACGCAACGCGACGCCCGAGGGTTTCAAGCTTATCGCGAATCATGCTTTTCGTGATCAGTTCCGGAAACACAATCGGCTCTTCGTTCTTCGACGGATAGAGAACGTAGAGTGGAACGCCTGGGCGGCCGAATTGCTGTAACAATTTCGTGATTGTCGGGTCACCATTGGTCCAATCAGCTCTTAACTTCACGATGCCGTGGCGTTGGAACGCCTCTCGCACATCCTGGCTTTCGAGCACGTTGGCTTCGTTGAACTTGCACGTGAGACACCATGCGGCGGTGAAATCGACGAAAACAGTCCGGCCCTGCTCCAGTTCGCTGTGCAATCGATCCGGTGTGAACGGCTGCCAGCCGCCTCGAAGCTGTAAATCGGCAGATGGGAGTGCGGTAGACTGAAACTTATCGGCGATAAAATAAATGCCGCTTCCGAGCACGAGCAGGAGCATGAGCACGAGCACGAGCCCTCGTTTGAAAGCCGATGCGGTTGGAATCGCGAACGCGCCTTTCATCCAACAAGCGACACTAATCACCAGCAGGAAAGCACTCGCCCAGATCGCTCCTTCCAATCCCCGCTGGGCGCCGACCACATAAAGAAGAAATAGCAGTGTCGCGAGCAGCAGAAAGCCCATGAACTGTTTTACATGCAGCATCCACGGACCCGGCCTCGGCAGAAAGCGCAACCATGCGGGTTGTGCGCTCAACACCAGATAAGGCGCGCTCATCCCAGAAGCGATGGCAATAAAGATTGACATGATAGTGGCGGGCGATTGTGTAAACGCGAACCCCAACGCGGTGCCGAGAAACGGTGCGCTGCATGGCGTAGCCAGCACCGTCGCGAACACGCCTTGAAAGAATGAGCCAAGCAAATCTTGACGATCGCTCGTGGAAAGCAAACTGCGCGTCACAGATTGCGGCAACGAAATCTCGAATATGCCAAACAAATTCAGAGCGAACACCAGCACAATCACGGTCAGCGTCAGAACGAAGTAAGGGTTCGTGAACTGAAATCCACCCCAAGTCACATCGCGTCCCGCGCCTCTAAGCCCAATCAGCAGTAGTGCCAAAGCGATGAACCATGTAAAAATTCCGAGCGTAAACGCGAGTCCACTCCGCAGAATTTTTTGCCTGCTCTCGCCCGCCTGTTGGATAAAGCCGAAAACCTTCAGCGAGATCACCGGCAGCACGCACGGCATCAAATTCAGAATAATGCCACCGAGAAAGCCGAACAGTAGAAAAGTGAGTATTCCACGAGCGGGAGGTGGGCGAGCCGCAGAAATCGCTGGCGCCACATTAAGAATCTGCCAAGCCGCACGTTTGTCTCCGTTCGCCTGCTGCGAAAACACCACGAGTCCTGCCATTGACGACACGTTCTTCGGCGCTGACTCGATAGGAATACGAAACACAACTTCGTTGCTGTTCCGCGATTGAATCGCAGGGTGACCAACGATCATATCTTGTTCCGGCAGTGGGAAGAAATCGACTGCTGGATATCTTGCCAAATTTGTGCTCGTGATTTTCAAACGAAGATCGGATCCAACTCGGCTCCATTCTGGGCTGGCCACATTCGCTGCCGGCCATTTTTGCGGAAGCAAACGGCGGTAACGCTCGAAAATCTCCCTGTTCGCCGGCTGACTGGTTCGTGCTACGGGCGAATCCAACTGCAATGTTGCGCTACCGGGAATACAGATTTTCTCGCACACGAGCCAATTGGCCTCAGCAATCAATTTGACCGACGCAGTGTCTATCTGCCCGGGCGGCGTGATTTCCTGCATGAGCAGGACTTCATTTTCATAGCCGTACGTCTCGATGTCCCCGGGATCGATCGTTTTCAGCGGAATCGGCCATTGGATTGCGTCGGTTTTCCAGCCTGGCGGTAGTTTCCATTTCAATTCTGTCGGAAGTCCTGCGTCACCGGAGAAGTTCCAATACGTGTGCCAACCAGGAGCCATTTGCAGTAGCAGACCGACGGTAAACGGTTTGCCCGGCACAATTGAATTTGTGTCGGCAACGAGTTCCGCCCTAACGAGCTGCTTCCCTTGATAATTCTGGGCAAGACCATGCGGTATACCGGCAAAGAACAGCGAGCCGAGCAGCCCACAGCCAACAGATCTCAGGACCACTTTCATATTATTACCTAACACTCGCGTACATTCACGGCAATTGACGCTCGATCATGTCCCGTGTGCTGATCCCATAGTGCGCAAAAGCAAACTTGCGTCAGAGTTCGCGCTGCAACGTCCTAGTCAGCACATTGTGTGTGGCACGGCGGAACGCCTAAGGGACTACAAAGATCTTATCAGTCCAGGGGTCCTTTACTTTGGTTCCCGGCGTGTAACCGCTCACGTCAACGTATCTCCCGCTGGAATCAAATGGACTGAACACGTATCCGGGTTTGCCGGGCACCGCTTTGGCAGTTGGGAATGCCGGCGGAATGGAGGATGCTTCCGACGGCTCCGATGGTTTTGGCTCAGGCTGCGTTTTTTCGGTTTGATCGACCCCGCGCGATGTTTTGGAAAGCTTTTGGGAGTTAACCGTGTCGGCGTCTGGCCGGCGCTGCGGCGCAGATGATGCTACCTGTGTTGATTGAGCAGGATGACCTGGCTCGGTCACATCTGATTCGATTGCATCCGTCGTGCCGACCATCGTCGGTTCGTTACTGTGACGTCGCAGGGCATAATGCACGGGTGAAGTCGCTACACGATAGGAACCCACAGCAACGTCGCGAGTAACATGATAAGAACTGACTGCCACGTCCCGCGTAGTTCCGCAGCCTGCTAATAACAACGCCAGAAATAACAAAGATCGGTCCAAGATTTTCATTGCCTTTCTAGATGTATCCTCATTGTGATGTGTTCAATCATTTAGGCGCATTAAATCGACAATCAGAGTCTCGTTTGTTTCGCTTGGTCGCTTTGACCAGCAATAGATGCGTTCCATAACATAGCACAAAAGAGATTGCCTGACAGCGGAGCCCTGGGCCTCCGTGTCTGCCAGGCAAATCTCTCCTCTAACTTGCTCCTTGAATTGCGTACCAGCAGTTCATTTGTACTTCGGAGAGAAAGCGTCGGCTGAGCGTGTCCTTAATAAATTTCCACAACAGATGCTCATTTGTTGTCGCACTTTGCCGAACACGCAGGCGCGGACTAACCTTGGCCGATGAGACCGCTCCAAGCCGACATTGAGCAGCGCGGCAGGCGCATTCTGGAGCTGGTCGATGAACATCCCGACCGATTCTTCAGCAAAGCTGGCTTTTATCAGCGTGTGATGGCGCTCTCGATGCGGGACGATCGGTTCAAGGCACAATTATTTCGGTTCGTCGCCGTTCTGCCGTCTTTGCGCGGGTCGCGTGAGATTATTCAGCATCTGAAAGAATATTTCAGCGACAGCAACGATGGTTTTCACGGCGTGGTTGACGTTGGCGTTCGTCTGGCACAACTCCTCCCTTGGATAAGCGCTCCTGTCCTGCGCTGGAACGTCTCGGAAACCGCCCGCCAATTTATTGCGGGACGAAATCCTGATGAAGTGATTGCGACATTGCGCAAGCGACGAAGACAAAAAATCGGTTTCACGGTTGACGTTCTCGGCGAAGCTGTCGTCAGCGAAGCCGAGGCCGATAAATATTTAGCGCGTTATGCGGACTTATTGGAAAAACTAGCCCGCGAAACACAAGACTGGACGGACCCGCTTGGCACAAACGCCGAGCTTTTCCCGGTCGTAAATCTGTCGGTCAAAATCTCTGCGCTGTATTCGCAAATCAATCCTGCCGCTCCCGCGAATGCCATTGCTCGGCTCGGCGCCAGGCTGCGCCCGCTTTTGCGCCGGGCACGCGAGCTCGGAGCATTTATTAATTTCGACATGGAGAGTTACGTCCTCAAAAACGTGACTCTCGAACTATTCAAAACCATTTTGAACGAGGCGGAGTTCAAAAATTGGCCGCATATCGGGATTGTGATCCAAGCGTATCTTCGGGATTCAGAGCGCGATCTGCGGAACTTGATCAATTGGGGCCGTGCACGCGGGACTCGCTTTGCAGTTCGACTAGTCAAAGGCGCATATTGGGATTACGAGACAACGAAATCGGGCCAGAACGGGTCGAGTCCGCCGGTGTTTCTCCAGAAACCCGAGAGCGATGCGAATTTCGAGGCGCTGACGCGCGTGCTGTTTGAAAATGAATCCCTCGTTACGGCTGCATTTGGCTCACACAATGTACGTAGCATCGCGCACGCGCAGGCTGTCGCAAATGAGCTTGGGATTGACCGCACGCGCTTCGAATTTCAACTGCTTTATGGCATGGCTGGTCCGATTAAACGGGCGCTGGTGGAAATGGGCTATCGCGTTCGGGAATACTCTCCGGTTGGCGAATTGCTGCCAGGGATGGCCTATCTCGTTAGGCGACTGCTCGAGAACACTTCCAATGAGGGATTTTTGCGGGCCAAGTTTGCCGAGAACGTGCCGGCGAACGAATTGCTGCGGGATCCGAGAGAGCTGATCAAGCCCGGTGTAGGTGCGATCAAGGGCCCCGGCAGGCTTGAAACTCCCAATCAGAAAAATGGCGCTTCACTTCAAGCAACAGCTGGCCATAGTTTCCGAAACGCACCGCTTGTGAGTTTCATTTACAAAGACAACCACGACAAAATGCAGAGCGCGTTAAGGGACGTGCGAAACCGCTTGGGCGAAAAATATCCGCTTTACATCGGAGGGGAAAAAGTTTGGACGGATAATTTAACGCCCTCAGTCAATCCAGCCGAGCCCGCCGAGATTGTCGGTTACGGGACAGAAGCTGGAATCGACGAAGCTGAGCGCGCCGTCAAAGCTGCGCGGGCGGCGTTCGAAAAGTGGAGATGGACGCCGTTCGAAGAACGGGCGCAGTTGCTGGACCGCGCGGCCGAAATCCTGGAGCGAAGGCGTTATGAGCTTTCTGCTGTAGAAGTTTTTGAAGTCGGCAAGCCATGGTCTGAAGCCGACGCGGATATCCGCGAGGCGATCGATTTCTGCAGGTTCTACGCGCAGCAAATGCGGCGCCTCGGACGTCCGAAACTTACGCAACAGGTCACGGGTGAAGAAAGCTATCATCATTATTGGCCGCGAGGCGTCGCTTTTGTCATCGCCCCATGGAATTTCCCTATCGCGATTCTCTGTGGCATGGCCTCGGCTGGAGTTGTTACTGGCAACGCAGTAATCATGAAGCCGTCAGAACAAGCGATTATCTGTGGCGCCATGCTCATGCAGGTTTTCGAAGAAGCAGGTGTTCCACCGGGTGTGTTAAACCTTTTGTCGGGACATGGCTCTGTGGTTGGAGCCCATCTGGTTGATCACAAGGATGTAGACTTAATCGCGTTTACTGGATCGCGTGAGGTCGGATTGAAAATTTGGGAATCGGCTGGGATCACCCGTTCTGGTCAACGGGAACTAAAACGCGTGATTTGTGAGATGGGCGGCAAGAACGCCATGATTGTCGATGCCGATGCAGATGTGGATGAGACGATCATGTATTCAATTTATTCCGCATTCGGTTTTCAGGGACAAAAGTGCTCCGCTCTTTCGCGCCTGATTCTGTTGGAAGAAAACTACGATCGTGTGATGGAACGTTTGATTCCGGCCGCAGCCAGCCTGCGCGTCGGAAATCCAGAGCAACCCGGCATCATGGTCGGACCAGTCATTGATGAAGCTGCCTACCGACGCATTTTGGAATACATCGAGATCGGGAAAAAAGAGGCCACACTCGCTTATCAAGCGAAGGAAGTTTCGCCCCATGGATATTTTATTCCCCCAACCATCTTCACCGACGTAAAGCCGCACATGCGCATTGCGCGCGAAGAAATTTTCGGCCCTGTGCTGAGCGTGTTAAAGGTGCGCGACCTTGACGAAGCGCTCGAAGTCGCGAACGGAACCGACTACGCATTGACCGGTGGGTTCTTTTCGCGCAGTCCCGACAATATCGACCGAGTGAAAGCGCGACTGGAAGCGGGAAACGTTTATATCAATCGCTCATGCACCGGCGCGATCGTCGAGCGGCATCCGTTTGGCGGATTCAAAATGAGCGGCAGCGGCACCAAAGCCGGTGGCGAAGATTACCTCCTGCACTTCCTCGTTCCACGCGTCGTCACTGAAAATACTAGTCGGCACGGCTTCGCTCCGGAACAATCGCCCGAGTATCGCGACCAATTTCTCTGGCCCAAACCGCGACGATAGCTTGCCGGAACGTACGTGCTCAGTTCACAGGTCGGCCTTTGCTGAGCAATTTCACCACCGTGACGATCATGTAGAGCACTGGCCAGGCCGAGGTGAGGAGAATTACCGCAAATACCGCCATCTCCCGGGCTCGTTCCCGCGCCGCCTCGATGCGGTATTCGCGTCCTAAATTGTAAAAATTTCTAAATTTGGACCTATCGTCTCCATCTGGAGACCAGAAATGCCCGCCGCGCCACTGGCCAAACCCGGCATGAAAAAAATAATCTGTCTGCGGAAAGCGTCCCTTACCGCCCGTGGAAGGACTCCTCGGTTTCATAGACTGTGACCGACAATTGACTTGGAACCACTATCACAATACCACGTTCAAAAAATGAATCAGCCTCAAAAAATGACTTTCCCGATTGCGCCCAGACTGCGAAACACTGCGAAGGCAAAATGAAAAAGGCGTCTTATCGCGCTGGCAAACTCCTGGTGAGATTAGTATTTGGTTGTGTCGCGCGCATTCGCGTGCTTGGTCGCGAGCATTCATACCGCACGGACGGATTTTTGCTGGCGGCGAATCATATTAGTCATTTCGATCCGTTTTTGATTGGCTTGGTGGTGCAACGCAAGATCGATTGGATGACGATGTCCGAGTTTTTTCGGCCGCCTGTACTCAGTATGCTTCTTAACTCGATCGACGCATTTCCGGCAGCGCGGGACCGCGCTGACCCGAAAACAATTCGCACGGCTATCGACCGGCTCAAAGATAGACGCATCGTCGGCATTTTCCCCGAAGGCGGCATTCGCGATGGCACGCGTTCGCTGCTCGAAGGGGCGCCGCTGCGGCGAGGCGCGGCAACGCTGGCGGAGATTGCCAGTGCTCCGATTTTACCCTGCGTCATTCTCGGCAGCGATCGTTTCTATTCCAAGAAACAGTGGCTACCACTCCGACGGACCCCAGTCTGGATCGCATTCGGCAAAGCAATCTCCCATTTTCCCGAGCTGCAGAAAACTCAGGCGCGGGAACGCATTGAGTCCGAACTGGCTGCCGCTTTCGAGAGTCTTTACGCCGAATTACGCCAGAAGTTTCACCTCACAACCGATGATCTGCCCCGTTCGCCGCAGGCACGGATCTCATCTTCGCAACCGAAGCGAAGTCAGACGCGTCGCAATTACACAGTGCAGCGCACCATGGCGAACGCGGCGGATTCGCTTCTCTGCGGATCGATCAATTTCCTCCACAGGCGGCACCGGCTGAACGGCCGCAGCCGCGAGCAGATGGAGCGCTATCTAACAACATGCGAGCGGCTTTCGCCGCTAGAATACTATGCCGTACCGCAAGTCCTTGCTGGCAACGGTGACTCTGATCTCAAACCTGGATTCAATGGCGTGCATCATTCCCGTATCTCAAAGCTAACGTGGCGCAGCCCCATTGAAACACAGTTTGCAGCAAACAACACCGCGTGCGCAGATTTTTTCCGAATCAACGCACGAAAGTGGCAGGCAGCGCCCACCGTTTTCCTGCTGCATTCGCTAATGTCGACCAAGCCCACAGGTTATTACCGTTGCGCTGAGGGATTCAACAAACGTGGCTGGAACGCGTGTTTTGTGCATCTACCCTATCACTTTTCACGTGTCCCAGCTGGCTACCGGAATGGCGAGCTGGCTGTTACACCGGACCTAACTCGCAATGCCCAAGGACTCCGTCAGAGTGTCATTGAGCTGCGCCAACTGATGGAATCATTGCGGGCGCATGGATGTCGCGAGTTCGGTGTGCTGGCCACGAGTTATGGCGGATGGATTGGTTCGCTACTGACGCTTGTCGAACGCAATTTTCGATTCGTGGCGTTAATGTCGCCGATTGTAAACGTCGAGCACGCCATCTGGCAAAGCCCAGCTGCGCGGTGCATTCGGAGCGAACTGCTCAAAGCACACGTTGAGCCGGCTCTGGTTGCCCGACATTTTCATCTGAGTTCACCTTTGCATGGCCAGCCGGTATGCGATCCCGCCCGGATTCTCTTTGTCGCCGGCGAATTCGATAGCATCGCTCCGCCCGCAGAAATAGAGGCGATCCATCAAACATGGCGAGGTTCGGAACTGTTGCGCGTGCGGCAGGGGCACTTCGGTCATCGAATGATGCCAGAAACAATCGCCCGATTGGCAGAACGCGGCGATCTATAATAGAAGCGAGCAACCGATTGGCAGGTTCATTCATACCAGACCACTCGTCACCGTCAGGTCATTGAATTCGCAAAAACCCCAAACTCCTTTTCAAATCTCTGCATGCAGCTTTAGCCAGAATATTGTGGCCTTCGACAGACGCATGCCAACCATCGATTGGATGCAGCAGTTCCGCTCGGCTGAAGTCCGCGGTCGCCAGAGCGTCGGAATATCGCAATTGGATCTGCGCGGCGTGCGGGACAACGTCGCGCTTCAAACCCTCTATCATTGCGCGGAGCTCTTCGTTCGCCATCCGCGCGAGCCGAATCAAATTATGGCGGTAAGTCGGACGGAATGAGACGAAATATTTGTAAGTCGTTTCCAAGTGGGGATACAGCATTTTGTCCGATTCTCGAAGACGCTCGGCAGCCTCTCGAGCCTTAAAGTACGATTCGAAATCGATCAGTCCGAAAATTACAATCGCTACCGGATGTTGCTGAATGCGTTCGCTGAAAAGCAGTCGCCGCAGTTCGCGGGCGTAATTCTCACGGAACTCTTTGCTTTTGCGCTTCAATCGTTCTTCCGGCGAACTCACTTCATGTGGCGGACAGCGCCAAGCCCAATCCACATTGTTGTGCCCGATGCAAATTAAGATGAGATCGGGAAAGCGCCGTGCTCGCAAAACTTCACTGATTTGACCTGAAAGATTCCGTGCCTCAACACACGGCGAAAGAGATTTTGTCGGCCATGCTGATGATCCACTAGCCGCTCCAACGCGGGCGCATTCCACGGCCACCAATGGAGTGATTGCATCCAGCTCCTTCGAAATGCTGCAAATGCCTGGAGTAAGTTCGCGATGAAGAAACCAGTTACCTCCGCGTCGCATGTGCCTGCGCCAGACCGTGCTCCAAGCCGACGAGACGTAAATGTTCAGGCAGGCGCTGTCGCCGAGCATGGCAACATGTGGAAGTCGGGCAATCAACTCCGCGCGTGTGATCTCGCGTCTTCGGTAGGCCAGATAATCTGAATGAAACCGTGAGCTGGGTTCAGCAATCCGATCGAGGAAATCCGGGCTGACAAACCAGGCAGATTTCATTTCGCAGCGAGATAACCAAGATGACTCTGTTACTCATCGAGCCAATTCATCGTCTCTAGTACCCGACGAAACTGTGGATCGTCCGTGGAAAGCGCGGGCAGCCATTCGCCGATCGGTTCCCGTTTCCACCACGTTTTCTCGCCAATCGGCCCAAACCGATAACGAAAAAGCCGCGCTCGAATGTAATGGGGCGGCGCGGCAGGAAAGGGATTATTTGCAAGCAGCGAAAGCGTTCCAGGATCGCCATGCAAAAGCTTCCAGACGAAATGAAGCGTCCATGGATATTCCGAGGGCGAAGCCATCGCTGCGAACCAGATTTGCCAGTCGATTCGCGGCTGATATGGCGCAACGAATGGCGGGGCACGATTAGGATCACCTGGCTTGGCTTTGAATTCGTATTCCTTCCATTTCGTGTCGCCGGTAATCAGCGCATCTTCTGTTCCTTCAAAGATGATCTCATCGCGTTCGCGTCCGACAGTGCCAAACGCACCGTAAGTGTTCACAAGATCGAGCGGATCATAGGAGTAATTCATTAGTTGTCGACCGGAGGAGAGATTGAACACGGTAGGAATGCTAAGCCAAACAACGACGATCGATAAGAGAACGGCGATCGCGTTGTTGCTGCGCGACTGCTGCGATTCCTGAGCTGCGCGTTCCGCGCGTCTGACGAGGGCTCCCGGTAAAAACCGGCGAAGGAATGTGTCGTCAAAGCACGCCAGAAATGGAATAATCGTCAGATAATTGAGAAACGAAAGGTTGCCGCTGATGATGAGAAAAATCTGAAACGTAACCAGCAATATGCCTGCAATGTGCCGTGCCATTCGGGGACCAAACGAAAACCAGGGCACGACCAGTTCGATGAAATGGTTCCAGGCGGTCTCGAATTTCAGCAGCCAATGCGGCGAAAAATCCAAGTAGCGGCTAATTGGGTTCGGGATCGGTTGCGTTTCGTAATGATAATAGAGACAGGTGAGATCGCGCCAGCACGGGTCGCCACGCAATTTGATCAGACCTGCACCAACCATGATGCGAAATCCGAGCCATCGAAAAAGCCAGATAATTAGAATCGGCGGACGACTCTTTGGAAAAGGCCTGCCATCGAGCAGTGGACAAAGAAAAATAGACAGGAAACCAGTTTCCAGCAGTTGAATCTCCCAACCGTAGCCGTACCAAATCTGGCCGATATGCACGATCGACATGTACATTGCCCAGAGAACGGTGAGCAAAATTGCGTTTGCGTATCCACCAAGTACAACGAGCGACAGCGCAAATCCGAACCAGGAGAAGATTGACAATGCATTGTCTGATATCCCAAACCAAAACAGCGTCGGTATTCGCTGCATGCTGGCGCTTCGCGACCCGAGCTGCATTTGCACCACGTGCAAAAAATCGCTGGCCGGAGTCAACCCATGTTCGCCAATGAGCGGAATGAGCTGGTTTGCCGCGATTAGAAATGCGACTGCATACACAAACCCAAGCAGCCGCAGGATCATAAATCGAGTCAGCCAGTACGAATTTCCGAGCTCAAAAAGTTTCTCGAGAACTCGTTCGCCGTTCATCATTCCCGATTCTGCTTACCAGCACATCGGCAGAGATTCAACGTGCGAGCGCCACTCGAGATCCACTCCATTCGCATCGCGCTCCGCATTGACACTGAAGGCGATGAGACTCAATTTTTCTTCCCTGCGCGTCAGGATAACGCAGCCCCGAAAGCCTTCCAGCCTGGTCGTGCAAGAGAAATTCGGTAGGTTTTATCCGCAGGAAACGCGCCAGGGTAGCTCAGTGGTAGAGCAGGGGACTCATAAGCCCTTGGTCGGGAGTTCGAATCTCCCCCCTGGCAGCTCTATTAGATGGCTTCGGCCTACATTCTTAGCGGATCAAATGGCCGCCATAACATTGATTCATGCGTTGATCTGGACCGGTCTTTCCGCAAAGCACGTCCTCCAGTGACGTAGCAAAACAAAGCATTTCGAACAACCGCTGACGCAATAGATCAGGGTAATATTGCTTCGATCTCAGCTTCGGGTAACATTTTGGCTCCTAAAGCCGGCATAGCTCAGCTGGTTAGAGCAGCTGATTTGTAATCAGCAGGTCGTCGGTTCGAATCCGACTGCCGGCTCGTCTAATTTGCAACCTTCGATCGTCGTTTGCGATTGCTCTTAACGTTAGGTGACATGCGACTGTTAACTTACTTTTTCAAACGAGCATACCAATAGATCAACGCGCCGATCAGAATAAATCCGAGTGCCCCGCCGATCACTTTCAACCGAAACAGGAGAGAGCTTCCGATGTCCGGCGGAGGAATTGTCGCCACAATCATCGCAAACAACGTCACACTCATGCCACTAAAACCAATGAGCCATCCGCCAATCGATCCGCCCGGCACCAGCACGACCCCGTTCGCGCTTTCGTTGCGCCTGCGATGAATCAAGAAGACGATGAACAAATAAAGGTAGGGGATGAAATAAACGAGAATCTGTGTGTCGAGCAGAATCAGATAAACGTCCTCGACGTTCGTACCTTTTCCGAGCACCGACAGCAATAGAAAGATCGTCGCAAGTCCCGCTTGAACGAGGATAGCCACATACGGCGTGTGCCAGCGCGGATGCACCGCTCCGAAAGGTTTCGGGAAGTAGCGGTCCAGACCGATCACGAACGCCACCCGCGCGGGTCCGATCAGCCAGGCGCCCACGCTGCCGAGATTACCGATCGAGTAAAGTGCTGCGCAAAGCACGGTAACCCATCCCAGCGTCGGCGAAATGTGATCGGCACCGATCTTGATCGCCTGCAGAAATCCTGAGACTACGTTAACGTCCTTGTTAGGCAGCCGCCATAGCACCGCGGCTGTTCCAGCAATATACGCGACGGCGATTAACGGTCCGGAGATGAAGATTGAACGCGGCAGATTGCGGCGAGGATTTTCGACCTCATCGCCCATCGTCGAGACTAACTCGAGCCCGGCAAACGCGAAGGCGATCGAAGCCAACAAGTTCAGCGCTGGGAGGTTATTCAAATCGGGCGTCAAAGTCGCCACGCTGAGTTCATTGGCTGGAGGCGTAGTCATCGCGCCGTAAACGCCTAACGAGATCAAGATGAGCCCGGGAATGTACGTGCCAATGCCGCCAGCGTTTTGCAGCCATTTGCCAGCACCGAGACCGACGATATTTATCAGCGTCGCGATCCATAGCGTCCCAAGTGTGACCGGTAGAACATACGCCCAATTGTCAATCAACCTGCTTCCACTTTCCCCGAACATGAAAGTCGCGATGACCGCCGCCGAGATCAGCAGGTTCGGATAATAGAGGACGTTGTTGATCCAGTAACACCAGCCGCACAGAAACCCGTGACCTTCGCCCAGTGCGTGCTTTGTCCAGAAGTAAATGCCGCCCTCTTTCGGAAACCGCGATGACAGTTCGATCACCGCCAGTCCCTGCGGAATGAAAAAGAAAATCGCGGCGATCAGCCACATCAACAACGACCCCGGACCGAATTTCGCCGTTGTCCCAAGATGCCTGAGACCAAGGACGGCGACCAGATTGAACAGGACGAGATCGCGCAGTTTGAGCGCGCGTACGAGCTGCGGCTTAGTTTGTATCGTCTCCGCAGCCATTAAGCTCGAAAAAGAGAATGAGAACTACAACGAATCAACCGTGAGATGATTCATGAAATGAACAGACGTTGTGTGCGCGTATCGAAACTAGTTGCGGACTGCGTTCGCGAAGCGTTCAAGATAAATCCGCTGCAGATCTTGAGTGCTAAGTTTCGTCGGTCCGAGGTCGAACTCTACTTTCTCGATCGTGCCCCTGAAATATTTCGGTAGCACTTTGGCGTATTCGAGCTTTGGGACGACCGGAAGCCCATTGTCCGTGCCGATGTCCATGCCTGCATACGAGGCGAATCGGAACGGAACAGTATGTTCCATTTTTAACTCCGCTTGTTGTTTGCCGTTGATGAAGAGCCGAGCAGTGCCGCCGGTGCCGAACTCGCCCGGCTTATCGGCGGTAAACTCATATCGAGTGTTGACTTTCCCCCCAGGAACCGCGTCGCGTGAGCTAATAGTGTCTAGTTTCAAGCCTAACAAACTGTAGGTGTGTTTGAGATGTCCGTTCTCGACGTAGAGGGAAAAGCCGCCAAGAAAACTGGATTCCGCCACGATAACCCCCGCGATTCCGGGACGGAGTCCAACGATACCGTACCGGCCGGGATTATCGAGGTCTGCGCTGATGCTGTACGAGCGATTGTAAATCGGCGGAATCATGCCGGGCGAAATGTTTTCTGTCCCATTGTAATAGGTGAATTTTGTCCGGTCCGGTAAGCCTTTGGGAAAACCCCATACAGTTGCCATCTCTCCGAGTAGTGGCAGTACCTGATACTTTTCCGCCTCCGACCAAAAAAGCGCCGTCAGCTCGCGCACTTTGTCTGGATTTATGGCGGCGATGTCATTGGCTTGCGAGAAATCTTCGTCCAGATTGTATAGCTCGCATTTGTCGTTATCTGGATTCCATTTGCCTGGCGCGAAACGCGAGAGTGTTTCGGGATCAATTCTCCATGGGATTCGATCTAGTCGCCAGCATGCAAGCCAACCATCCTTGTAGATGGCGCGGTTTCCCAGAATCTCGAAATACTGCTGCGTATGCCGTGAGGGCGTTTTGGGGTCATCAAAGGAGTAAAGAAAGCTGACGCCGTGTATTGGCATCTGGGGTACGCCGTTGATTTGCTTTGGCTCGGGCAGACCGGCCGCTTCGAGAATCGTCGGCGCGACATCGATGCAATGAGTGAACTGACTGCGCACACCACCCTTGTCTTTAATGCGTTTTGGCCATGAGATGACCATCGGGTTACGGATCCCACCGAGATGTGATGCCACTTGTTTGCCCCATTTAAAGGGCGTATTCCCAGCCCATGCCCACGCTGCTGCGTAATGAGGAGCCATGTCCGGCCCGCCCCATTTTTCCAGACCACCATAAGCCTTGATTGCTTTCAACTGCTGGTCAGCCGTGAGCGGGATACCGTTTAACGTGGTCATCTCATTGAAGGTCCCGGTTTCCGTGCCTTCCATGCTCGCGCCATTGTCACCGAAGATGTAAATGATCAGCGTGTTATCAGCGAGACCCATGTCTTCGATCGCTTTCACCACACGGCCGACCGCATTATCGGCGTTTTCCTGATAACCGGCATACACTTCCATCTGATGCGCATACAACTTCTTTACGTCCGCTGGAATACTGTCCCACGCGGGGAACGCTGGATCGCGGGGGGTAAGTTTCGCGGTCGGCGGAATTACCCCGAGCTGTTTCTGTCGAGCGAAAGTTTCCTCGCGCAGTTTGTCCCAGCCTTGATCGAATTTTCCTTTGTATTTATCACTCCATTCCTTCGGCACCTGATGCGGCGCGTGCGTGGCGCCCGTTGAAAAATAGAGGAAGAACGGTTTGTCAGGCGCCTGCGCTTTCTGATCGCGGATCCATTTGACCGAGTGTTCGACCATCGCGTCGTTGAAATAAAAGTTCTTATCCTTCGGCACGCCGAGTATGCTGTTGTTCTCAGCCACGACCGGATCGAACTGGCCGGTTTCGCCGCCGAGAAACCCCCAGAAGTAATCGAAGCCCAGCGCATTCGGCCATCGATCAAACGGTCCGGCTGGTCCTTGCTGTTCATCCGGTGTGAGATGCCACTTTCCGATTGCAGCGGTACTGTAGCCATTCAGCTGGAGAATCTTTGCAACCGATGCCGCACTGGTGGGCCAATTTGTGCTGTAACCCGGCCAACCTCCGGCCAATTCGGAAATGGAACCAAATCCCACGCTGTGATGATTGCGTCCGGACAACAGCGCGGCGCGTGTTGGCGAACAAAGGGCCGTGACATGAAACCGATTGTAGCGAAGTCCCTGCGCCGCGAGTTTGTCGAAAGTAGCCGTTGCTACTGGTCCGCCGAACGTTGAGGAATTTCCGAACCCAGCATCATCGATCAGGACGAGCAAAACATTCGGCGCACCCGCTGGCGGCTTCACCGGTTCAGAAAAAAATGCGACAGACCCTTCAAGCGTTCGTTTCGCCACCCCTTCAAACGGCTGCGGTGGACGGGGCAGAATCGTTCGGTCCCACTCTGCGCTCGCGGCTGCAGCCGGTATGATCTGTGACGTAGCTGCAAGCGCGGCTGCAGCCAAACAGATTGGTTTGTTCAGCATGATCTTTCCTCCAAGAAAATTGCGAGCGTACACGACGCCGGTGGCTTGCACAGCCCAAAAGAATTCATTGATACGGAGACTGCTTTCGCACGCGAACGCCTGTTAGTGACTTTGGATATCAGGCATAGCAATACGCAAGTGTTTCCGGCATGTTCTTCTGCTTTGGCTTCTAGCCGACGTTACTTCGCAATCGCATTCGATCTCCCGATTCATGATTGCCAATGCGCAATCGTTACCGGATAAATGCGCGGCGCGTTTATGACTGCAGCAAGGGCTTTCCTAGGTTTTCCATATCCGCTGGGTGCCACATGGATGGGGAACGGGGTAAACTTCGCTATTTTTTCCGAGCACGCTACAGGAGTAGAGCTTTGCTTGTTTGACAGTATGGGAGCGGTTGAGGAGCACTTCCGCATTCCGCTGAGCGAGCAAACCGATCAGGTCTGGCACGTGTTTTTGCCGGATGTGCGGCCAGGACAACTCTACGGGTTCCGGATTTCCGGTCCTTACGATCCACAGCGCGGCTTACGCTTTAATAGTTCGAAACTCTTGCTCGATCCGTACGCTAAAGCGATCGCAGGTACTGTCAGTTGGGCAGATGAGATGTTTGGTTATGTCATCCAAGGTGGTAGTGAGGATCTGACCCAGGATTTTCGGAACGACGCGTGGGGCGTGCCGAAATCAGTGGTCGTCGATACGGCATTCGACTGGCAGCATGACAAGAGACCGGCAATTCCTCTGCGCGACTCAGTGATCTATGAAGTACACGTGAAAGGTTTCAGCAACCTGTGGAATGAATTACCACCGGAATTGCGCGGTACTTATGCCGGTCTCGGTAGCGCTCCTGCGATCGATTACTTCAAGAGACTTGGTGTGACGGCGCTCGAGTTGTTGCCTGTGCATGCACACATTGACGACAAGGTTTTAGTCGATCGCAAACTGACGAACTATTGGGGATACAACTCCATTGGATTTTTCGCCCCGCACGGAGAGTATTCTGGAAGCGGACAAATGGGCGGCCAAGTCGCCGAATTTAAAGGAATGGTGCGCAATCTGCACGCAGCCGGCATCGAAGTGATCCTCGACGTGGTTTATAATCACACCGCGGAAGGAAACCATCTCGGACCGACCTTATGTTTTCGCGGAATCGACAATCTCGCGTATTACTGGGTAAACGCCGAGAACCCGCGGTTCTATCTGGACTTCACCGGTACCGGCAACACATTCAACCTTCTTCATCCGCGCACACTCCAACTGGTGATCGATAGTTTGCGCTACTGGGCGCTCGAGATGCATGTGGACGGGTTTCGTTTTGATCTTGCTTCGGCGCTGGCGCGCGATCATGCAGGTGTGAATGGGCTCCATTCTTTCTTCCAAGTGATCCAGCAGGACCCGGTATTGTCGCAGATGAAATTAATTGCAGAACCGTGGGATGTTGGCGAAGGCGGGTATCAGGTCGGCAGTTTCCCCGCACCGTGGTCAGAATGGAACGGCAAATATCGTGACACAGTCCGCAGTTTTTGGAAGGGCGACGAGGGTCGGATTGGCGAGATGGGTTATCGGCTGACCGGCAGCCCCGATCTGTATGAACATAATGGCCGGCGGCCCTACGCGAGCATCAACTTCGTCACCGCACATGACGGGTTCACTCTGGCGGATTTGGTCAGCTACAACGAAAAACACAATGAACTGAACGGGGATGAGAACCGGGACGGCGACAACAATAACCAATCATGGAATTGCGGTTTCGAAGGCCCAACAGACGATCCACAGATTAATGCCTTGCGTGACCGACAACGTCGGAATTTTCTCGCGACGCTCTTTCTTTCACAGGGCGTGCCGATGCTTTGTGGAGGAGATGAATGGGGTCGGACGCAAGTCGGCAACAATAATGCCTACTGCCAGGATAACGAGACGAGCTGGTTCAATTGGGAGCGTAGCGACAGGCAGAATCAGCTTTTCGAGTTCACCCAAAAATTGATTCACCTTAGAAAAGAACATCCTGTTTTTCGACGTCCGAAGTTCTTAAAGGGTCGCCGTATCCGCGGCTCCGATATTCGTGATGTGATGTGGTTCAATCCCGGCGGCAACCAGATGACCGACGAAGAATGGGCTTCACCTTTCGTGCGCTGTCTCGGGATGCTCTTGAGTGGTGATGCCAACGATGTGCTCAACTTTGAAGGCGAACCGATTCGCGACGACACGTTTCTGTTGTTAATCAATGCGCATTACGAACCGATTTCGTTTATGCTGCCTGGCCAGGAGCATATCAAATGGCAACTGATGCTCGACACGACAGATCTCAACGGTTTTCTGGCGGATCCCCAAATATTTCCTTCGGGCGATGACGTCGATCTTGGCGGGCGTGCTTGTTATTTGCTTAAACTGGTCAGCGGTACGCAAGCTCAGGCCCGCGCGGAATCCTGGAGGAAACGAGCCGTTGAGCTTCCCGCGCTCAGTGCTGAACAAGAACGCGCAAGTCTGTAATCGCGGCGGGAGTTGCGGCTGTTGTGGAAATTTGTCAACGCGATGTTGTCGGGCGAAACGAATTAGTTTATAAAGATACTTATCGTGCGTGACCAATCTGCTGGTCAGTAATTCGCCATGACACCAAGTTCCCTTGTGATCGTCACTGATCGCGGCAGCTTAAAAGCATATCGGGTAACTGATACGCCTACGCGCGGACCGAGCCTGCAGCTGGTACAGGCATTTAATATCACCGATGCCCACGGGAGGCTTGTTGATAAATTGAGTGATGTCGCGGGCCGCTTTCCGCTGACGGATGGTGCGGGCGCTCACCGTCGAGGCGCTTCAATTGCCGAGCGGACCCAATTGGCAACCGAAATGGATCGCCGCATTTATGAAGAACTTGCCGGCCAAATCGTGAAGATTGTCTCTCAAAACGGAAAGGAAGGCTGGTCTTTCGCCGCGCCTGCAGAGATACATGCAGCGATCGTTGATCTCTTGCCCCCGGCAGTCAGGAATCGAATTGTCGAGCACGTGAAATCGGATTTGGTGAAAGTCGAAGCGGTCAGATTGATCAACCATTTTCGGTCGTTGCGGCGGATTTGAAGCGCGATGACGCGTCGAAATTTTTGTTCCGCAAGGGCGACGAGCACCGTAACATCTTAATTATGCAACTGCCCGTCAAAATCTCGTACCGTGGTCTGGAGAAATCTGACCAGATCGACAATCTCGTTTTGGATTATGCAGCACGCTTGGAAAGATTTTGCGATCACATCAACCGCTGCGACGTCGCCATCGAACAACCCAATCATACTCACCAGAAAGGAAATCCCTACCGGTGCCGCATCGACGTAACCGTAGCGCCTAGGCATGAGTTGATTGCAGATGAAAAGCAGATGGATAACGGTACTCACGAACCGCTCAGGAAGGTGATTCACGACGCCTTTAAGACGATGGAGCGAGAACTGCGTCGCGTTGTGGAAAAACAAAGGCGCGAAGTTAAGACGCACGCGAATACACGTTCACCTAGATAACCGCGACTTTACGGCGCTGGCAGTAAGTTGCCGCGGGAACCCCAACTATCGACGTCTCGGTGCTATTGCTAATTGCATTTTTGCGCCCCTCCCCTGATACATCAGCTGCTCAATGACGACTGCGGTTGGGCGTGTGTTATCAGAAGGTCGAGGAGACCTTCCGAGTGTATCAACTAGAAAATTATTGTGGAATCTACCAAGAAGAAGTCGTTCCTTTCAACAATACCGATGCGATTTCCGACTTCTCAGAGTTTTTTGCCGCTACCCAGGGCGGCGACATCAGATTCGCTATTGCTGGTGTTCGCGCGCATGGCACCAGTGCGTGGCTAATGGATACCCAGGTCAGTTGACCGAAACTCGCCGCAACCAATGTAACCGTTAAGCCATGCATATCATTGACATAATGCAGGGGAATTCTCCCACTTTTTCGTTCGAGTTTTTCCCGCCGAGAACGCCGGGAGCAGCAGAGACTCTCTACCAGACCATTCGGGATCTTGAGTCGTACGTGCCGGACTTTGTCAGCGTAACTTACGGAGCCGGTGGCTCGACACGCGAGTTAACACATGATCTCGTTGAACGCATTCAAAGCACGACGCAGTTGGATCCGGTGCCGCATCTAACCTGCGTATGCCACAATGAACAGGAGATCGAAGCGATTCTGCGTCGATACGCCAAGTCCGCCATAGGCAACATTCTCGCCCTCGGTGGCGACCGGCCGCCTGGAATGGCTTACGATGAGACGCGCGATTCCTTCCGGCACGCAATTGATTTGGTCAAATTCATTCGTCGCTTCAACCAATCCGGCGCGCATCCTGATCCCCGCGGTTTCGGGGTTGGCGTCGCTGGTTTCCCCGAGGGACATCCTGCTACGCCTAATCGACTGGTGGAGATGGATTATTTAAAAGCGAAGGTGGACGCAGGCGCTGACTACATTGTCACACAGCTTTTTTTCGATAATCGAGACTTTATTGATTTTCGGGAACGCTGTGCCTTGGCCGGCATTTGCATCCCAATCATCGCTGGCATTATGCCAATCACCTCGGTCAGCGGATTGAAACGCATGGCGGAGCTGGCGGGCGGCACTCGTTTCCCGGCGGAGCTCTTGCGCCCCTTACAACTCTGCCAGGATGATCCCGATACCGTTCGGAGCGTCGGCGTTCAATATGCTTTGGAACAATGTCACGGTCTTCTCGAAAATAACGTCGCGGGTATTCATTTCTACACACTCAACCGATCCGATGCGACGCGAGTAATCTTCGACAGCCTCAATATTCGGAAGAATCGCAACACCGAGAGTCAAACTGTGTAGACCGGAGCAGGGTCACACGATGGGGCATTCAGTTGCGTGTTTTTTTCGTTCAATTCGTTTCACAAAACTACAGAAATTTGCGCAAACTCCCTGACTCGCGCACAATTTTGAGATGCTAAGTGCTCGTCGCGTTATTTTTTGGCAGGCTGGCGCGGTCGTGTGCGGAATTGCGGTTGCTGTGACGCTTTCGTATTTCTTCCCGCTCGTCAGTTTTAGCGCAGCACTGCAAGAGCGCGTGATCAGTTGGGGGGTCTGGGCCGTGGTTTGCTATCCGTTACTCTTTGCAGCTTGTAATATCCTTCTGCTTCCGGGGGGCATCCTTGCTGTGGGCGCCGGTTTTTTCTTTGGCCTATGGTGGGGTTTCTTGATCGTGCTCGTCGGCAATGTGATCGCGACTGCAGCGGCGTTCGCACTGAGTCGATCCGTTGCAAGACATTGGCTTACTGAGAAGCTATCGCGAAATCCGACGCTTCGGACCATCGGTCCAGCGGTGGAGCGCGAAAGCTGGAAAATCATTTTTCTGAGCCAGTTGCACCCGCTTTTTCCCACGAGTCTGCTTAATTATTTTTACGGATTGACACGAATTCGATTTCGCACGTACATGCTTTGGGCGTCTATCGGAAGAGTTCCCGGGCTCTTCTTTTATGCATATGTCGGCACGCTCGGGCAATTCGCAGTGCGAATTATGCGCGGTAAAAGTTACCCGCGAGTTGTTGAATATTGGATTTGGGGCGGGGCATTTATCACGACCGTGCTATTGATCGTCGTGCTGGGTCGTGTTGCTTACAGAGCCATGCAAATCAAACCAGCCGAACCTTCACACCGCAGCCCAAGTAACGATCTCCGGCATGGAATATACTCGAGATAACACTTTATTCTCCAAGTTGTTATGTTTAAACTATCGGATTACGATGTCATAGTTGTAGGTAGCGGTCATGCCGGTATTGAAGCTGCACTAGCTTCCGCCCGGATCGGTTGCCGTACGCTCATGTTGACGCAGAATTTGGACACCATTGGCCAAATGTCCTGTAATCCAGCTATCGGAGGTTTAGCCAAAGGACATATAGTGCGGGAAATCGATGCAATGGGCGGAGCGATGGGAGCTAACGCTGATGCAACTGGAATCCAGTTTCGAATCCTCAACCGCCGAAAAGGACCGTCAGTGCGGGCACCGCGGGTGCAATGTGACAAAAAGGCCTACCAGTTTCGAATGAAGGCAATTTTGGAGCAGACCACGAATCTGGATCTGAAACAAGCTACGGTGTCTCGGATTGTAGTCCGGGATGGGGCAGTTCTTGCTGTTGAGACGGACATAGGCGTAATTATTCCCGGCTCGAGTGTCGTCGTTACTTCTGGAACATTTTTGCGGGGTCTATTGCACGTTGGAGAGAATACAAAGCCGGGAGGAAGGATGGCGGACAGCAGTTCGAGCCTGAGCGCTAATCTTCAACGCCTAGGATTCCAAGTAGGACGATTTAAGACTGGAACGCCCTGTCGCTTAAATGGGCGGTCGATTGACTTTTCGTGTTGCTCGATCCAAGTCGGGGATGATCCCCCTCCCTTATTCACCTTCAGGCCCGAGGAAAT
>DASTMV010000055.1:0-24934 GCA_035713885.1 Candidatus Udaeobacter sp.
CGGTGTATAACTCGGCCATGCCGGAAGTGTTCGAAACTCTGTTGTACACCGCCCGGCGAGAGCTGGTCATCACCACTCCCTATTATGTGCCCAACGAAGCCATGCAGAGTGCTCTTTGTGCCAGTGCCCGGCGTGGCGTGACGACCACTATCATTTTCCCGGCCCGAAACGACTCATGGATCGTGGCCGCTGCCAGTCGCAGTTACTACAGTGACTTGCTCGCTGCCGGAGTTCGCATTTACGAGTACGAAGGCGGCCTCCTACATACCAAGTCACTCACGTTGGATGCGGAAGTCACCCTAATCGGCTCGGCCAACATGGACCGGCGCAGTTTCGATTTGAATTATGAAAACAACATTCTGTTCTACGATCCAACACTAACAGCCGAAATGCGCCGCCGGCAGGACAGCTATCTTGCCCGCTCGTACCCAGTAACTGCCGATATGGTGGCCCGATGGCCAATGACTCGCAGGTTTTGGAACAACACCATTGCGATGCTGGGACCAATTCTGTGAAAATCGTTATGTTTGCCATGCGGCCTTGCTCAAGCCAGTGGTAAACACTAGCGACGCCGCCATGTCACTAGCCAGTGTCAGCTCCGGCACGGATCTGCACCGACGCTCGAAACTCCTCGTCATCCTGCTGAAAATACAACGCAGGTGCGCTGAAATAGCCTGGTTGTAGTCGCAAGCCGCCTTCTCTAGCTCAAAGGAGCGAACACGGTCCGCCTCCACAGTCCCAATCCGCGAAATAGCGATCTTCACATCTTCCGCTTAATCTTGGGTTGGATTTCGTAAGGTACACCGATAAACGGTCAGAAGTAAGGCCTTCGTGTGCGCTGTAGCCCCGGCGAAGGCGGCAATGATGAGAAGTCATCGAAGGCCAAAAACATCAAAGGAACAAATGTTCGATTTCGGTTGCACAGAACTCAGACCACGTTCCATGCCTTACTCTTCATGGTCTTCACACCTTCTGTTTCCATTGTCTTTCTAGCTGTGACATGCTTGTAATCCGCGGTCGTTTTCAACTTTTCGCGTAACCTCGGATCGAATTTTGCACATTACACCTGTGAAAAGACAACAACATTCACATGAAAACGACAATCGCTTTGATTCTGACTTCAGTTGCAATCTCTCTGGGGATATTCGCTGCCGCCCCAGCGGATCGTGCTGTCTCAAGCAGCGCGGATCCCAACGAACCCGGTACGGGGGGATGGAGCAGCACCGGCAATCTCGGCACTGCACGTGAAAACTATACCGCCACGCTGCTGCCCTCAGGCCAGGTGCTGGTAGCGGGCGGATATAACGGTAGTTACTTGAGAAGCGCCGAGCTGTATGATCCCACGAATGGGACGTGGACGCCGACCGGCGATCTCGGCACCGCACGACAGCTGCACACGGCGACCCTGCTGCCCTCAGGCCAGGTGCTGGTAGCGGGCGGTTATAATGATGTCAGTTACTTGAAAAGCGCGGAGCTGTACGATCCCATGAGCGGCACGTGGACGCCGACCGGCGACCTCGGCGACGCACGTTGGGGACATACTGCGACGTTGCTGCTCTCAGGTCAGGTGCTGGTGGCCGGAGGTGGTGGTATTGACTGGTTGAGGAGCGCGGAACTGTATGACCCTACGAGTGGGACGTGGACGCCGACAGGCAGCCTTAGCACTGGGCGCGAGCTGCACGCGGCGACGCTGCTTCAATCAGGCCAGGTGCTGGTGGTGGGAGGATATGGTAATAATTTTGATGGCTTGACTAGCGCGGAACTGTACGATCCAGCAGCAGGAAGCTGGAGCAGCGCCGGCGACATGGGCACCGCACGTGAGTTGCCGACCGCGACGCTGCTGCCCTCGGGAAAGGTGCTGGTTGCGGCAGGATACAACAATACTGATCTTTCCTTGAGCAGCGCCGAGCTATACGATCCATCCAGCGGGAGCTGGAGTCCTACCGGCAGTCTCAACAGCGCACGTGATTTGCACACGGCCACGCTGCTTTCCTCAGGCCAGGTGCTGGTGACGGGGGGAATCGATTTCACCGTTTTCTTGAGCAGCGCGGAAATTTACGATCCTGCTACCGAAAGCTGGAGCAGCACTGACAGACTAAACACTGCACGTAGGCTGCACACAGCGACGCTATTGCTCTCAGGCGACGTACTGATTGCGGGAGGAGAAGGTAGCGGTGGTATTTTCTTGAGCAGCGCGGAACTACATGATCCGAATTTTCCGATGGTGACTCCAACTCCTACTCCTACGCCAACACCTAGTCCGACACCGACGGCAACGGCTACAGCTACGCCTGGACCGATCACCCTTGGCGTCGCGCGGCGGCGGTTCGGCGGGATAAATACGGTTCGTCTTGCCTGGAATGGCGCGACCTCCGCCAACATTGACGTATACCGAAATAATGCTCCGCCGATTGCAACTGTACCCAACAGTGGCAGCTATATCGATTCAACGGGCGACACCGGTCAGGCCAGGTACAAGTACCGAGTGTGTGAAGCTGGTACCTCGACCTGCTCCAACACCGTTAAGGTAAATTTCCCGCAATAGCAGAACAGGCAACCGAGGATCAAATCGTCCCAGCATACCTAGAACCGCTTTCCCGGTGGGCTTTTAGGTAGGGCGAAAATCGGGGCGCTTGCAGTTTCTGCCAAGTGATTAACGGTACAAATTGCTTTTACGAAGCTAGCCACGAAGGCGTACTCTCGTGTATCCAAACGCCGCGGTAGTTGTGTAGCCTGAAATATGCTGTTAAGGCATTCGCATAATGCCTCCCACTAACGAAAAGCTGGCTTTCTAGCTACTCCAAATGAGGTGGACATTCTCCTTCGAGGACAACTTCAATTCGCGCCAGCGTGGCTTCCAGTCGATCAAGCCGGCCATCCAGATCTTTCGCCAGAAGACTGTTCTTGTGGGCCATTATTATCAATTTTACTGATACCAGGAAGACGCCGGCTTCCAGCAGGAGACCGTGGCCGAAACCCTTGATGAAAAGAGCGAGGACGAACAAAACGAACGTTGTAACAATGACTAACTGAGATACAAGGTCGAGATGTCTTAGGAAGTTACGCATAGGTCAACCTCGCGCAGTGTTCTTTCGCTGTCGATATGACATTTCACCAGATACATTCCAGGGATGCGCGCAGACCGGAGATTTTTTTACCCTGAAACGCTCTGTCGTTGGGCTCATATTGCTTTCTGAAGGGCGAACGGTATGGAAAGGCGGACTGCATTCTTGGAGTTAGGCAGAGCCTCGGCAACGGTGAGCCTCAACGCTGCCAAGTCCAACCCTTACGTCTAACCAAGCGCGATGAGCGACATTGGGCGGGGAACTCGCGAGGGTTTCCCGAGTTCCCGCCTTGGTCATTAGATTAGAATGGGGTCGGACGCGCTGTTGGCGATGGCTGCGGCCTTGGGGTCGGAGTGGGACGCGGCGGAGTGGCGGTCGAGGTGGGAGTTGCTGTTGCCGTAGCTGTAGGTGTTGCAGTCGCCGTTGCTGTTGCTGTTGGCGTCGGAGTAAATGTCGCAGTGGCAGTCGGTGTCGGAGTGAACGTTGCTGTGGCTGTAGCGGTGGCAGTCGGTGTCGGAGTGAACGTCGCTGTGGCTGTGGCAGTAGCTGTCGGTGTCGGAGTAAACGTCGCTGTAGCTGTGGCAGTCGGCGTTGACGTGGCAGTAGCTGTCGGCGTCGGAGTAAACGTCGATGTTGCCGTAGGTGTCGCCGTTGGTGTTCGGGTCGATGTAGCGGTAGGTGTTGCCGTTGGTGTTCGGGTCGATGTAGCGGTAGGTGTTGCCGTAGCTGTAGGCGTTGGCGTGGCGCCGCCGCACGCTCCTGTTATGGTGACGGTATAGTTAGAACACCCTGAGTGAGCGAACTCGCTTACAACTACCACGAAGGTCTCCCCGGCCGGGATTTCAACATGGAACGCTTGCTCCGGGTTTGGGCTGCTCCCGCTGTCTCCAATCCAGTTGGTACAAATGTTGTTTGGATCGAAGCTTTCCAGATAAGCGGCGATGAAGATGGAGTTGTTGCCGGTGCATGCCGTAGTCGTGTCGATCGTCACGCATTGAGTTGAGCCAGTAGTGTTACTGAAAGTATAAGCATCGAAACGATGCGTCGCTTCGTCACCGAAGATCGCGCACGTCGTAGTGGCAGGGCAGGTTTGCGGAAAATTGCTGCGCACCAGGCGATCGAACTGCGTAGGATCGCCACTGCTGATCCTTCCGTTAACCACGATCGGAGTGCATGTCGGGCTGGCGGTCGCTGTTGCCGTTGCGGTTGCCGTTGCAGTTGCAGAAGGCGTTGCCGTTGCAGTCGCGGTAGGGGTAGGCGTAATGAGCTCCGTCCCGTTGATGCGGAATACCTGGTCGGGTCCTCCTGAAAGTGGGAAGCAAACAGTCTTCACGCTCCAACTAGGGCAAAAACCAGACCCGCCGCCTGGATTTTGCCAGGCCGCAGGAAAGTTCGCCTGCAGGGAGCGGTCAGTCCAACCCCACTTCGCATGTGTAGCAAACCTCATGTTAGGCTGGATCTCAATCCAATAGGTGCCTTCGGTCAGCACAGCAGGAGGGGTAAGGTTCACGCTAAATGTGGTGCCGTTTACCGAAGCCTGTTGGTTCAATACGCTGTAAATTTGGGTGCCAGGAAAACCTGCGTTGTCCGCGTAAATAAAGACGTTCCAATCTCTGGCAGGTGCAGGGCCTCCGTTGAAAAACACCCCGTCGGCATCGATCGATTGCACGTGCCACGTCTGAGCTGTGGGCACTACAAAGTCGTCAGCCAAATCGGCGGTGAAACTGGGGTTATCAACGAAGTTTGCGCACGTGGTAGTGGTAGTCGCGAAACCGTTGTACTGGTCGTACAAAACTAGCTGCGGAGCATCTGGCGACGGAGGAACGTGCACACCGGGAACTGCTCCAATCCGACTAGTGGCAAATGGAAACTGCGATGCATCCACGGAACCAGGAACCGGAGCAATGTCGTAGGGCATTTCCCCTTGCGACGCAGGAACGTTCGACGTCATTTTTGACTGGCTCGCGCTTTGCCTGGTGCTGTTGCGTTGCGCTAAAGCAAATGGAATGACGCCTACGGCCAAAAGCAGAAGCAGATAGAATGCGCCTCGGATAAGATATGCTTTGGTTGTGGGATTGAGTTGCTTTTTCATCGGGGTGCTTGGTCCTTTCGAATACTGAATTTGTAAGGGAAACTATTGTTGTCTGCTTGTCGGATAAGTTTTTCTCAACCAAACAAAACAATGTCAATGTTTTTTTACTTTTACCAATCGAAGCAGCCCGCTGGGCTTCCTCGCGACCGGCGATATGATCCAATGCCGTCGGCGGATTGCAGTTGTTGAGATGGATCCGCAACTCGCATTTGCGAGAAATTATTTTGATTGCCTGAGAAGTCTCTTCAGACTTGGCGTGGCTCAGCTGACTTGAATCAGACAAATGATGGATTGTAGCCGTTAGGTTCTTCGCTGTTCTCGGTCCACAGCCCCATAAAACCTGCTCCGCGTCGAATAAGAAACGACGGACCACATGAATCGATTGATACTACTGCGATAGCTGTGCGGCGAAACGGATCGGGGCACTTAGTACGATAGCGGATTCAACGCGCAAAGGAACAGCTAGAGGTGTATCCAAACCGAACCTAAAACTAACAAATGCAACTGGTACCAAGCGCATCATGAACTCTGCAAGGACCGAGCATGCACTAAAATGCGTGCGGACCGGCGCTTACGCGACGGCGTTCAGATGCTTCGAGCCGCGCGTGCCTTTGGTCCAGGTTGCCCCCATGTCAGCGGAGCGGAGGATCTCGCCCTCGTCACCGACCACGACGAGTGAGCTGCCTGAACGAATCACGCCATTGAGATCGCGCGACGTACCGGAATCGCGCTGCGTCCAACTGGCCTCGCCCGGCGGATTCGTGAACAAAGCACCGTCGTCGCCAACAGCAACGGCGAATCCGTCGTCGCCGAGCCATCCCGAACGCAGCTTCTTTTGTGGTGTTAACCTCTTCGCGCTCCAGTTGTCGCCGCGGTTGTGGCTCGCGATGACGCCGCCGTCCCTTCCAACCGCCATAACCTTGTCCGCTACAGCATGTATGCTGAAGAAGGCTCCGTGATCGATGATGGTGGTGCCGGTGCCCGGACCACCGAGCGGCTTCCCATGATGGATCTTCTCCCACCTTGACCCGCCATCCTCTGTCCTCCAGACCTCCACCGAATCGCCGCAGGTGTAAGCGAGGTTTTCGTCAACAGCCCATACCGAACGCAGGTTTTTTGATGTGTTGGACGTCTGGACTCCGAAGGAGCTGCCGCCGTCGGTCGTCTTGAGAATGGTGCCTTCGTCGCCGACCAACCACGCCGTCCTGGTCTTCGGTGCAAAGCTGACAGATTTGAGACCGCGCGACGTGCCGGTCGACAGGCTTTGCCACTGGCCGTCGCCGACTAGTCGCAGGCAAACACCCCCATCGCCAACGGCGAGCATAAGTGCAGAGCCGTTCGTTCGGTTGATGCCGGCGCGCGCCACGCCACGCAGATGCTTGGTACTTCCGGAAGTCTGGCTGCCACTGCAACCGTCGCCCTTACACAAAATCGTCCCATCGTCGCCGACTGCCATGTAGGTCGCCATCGGCGCATTTTGTCACCGAGGTGGCCGTGTTCAAGACAATCCTGTGAGAGCCTTAAGTTGCTAATATTATCGCGTTTTGGGAGGCCGTTATTACTCCGTCCGCAGCGCGGTCATCGGATTGACGCGCGTAGCACGGCTCGCTGGGAAAAAACAAGCGAGAAGCGCTGCAGCCGCCAGCATCAAAGTAGCGGCGACGAGCGCGAAAGGATCGGTGGGGCTTACTTGATATAAGATTTTGGCCAGGATTCGTCCTGCGGCTAGTGAAAGAAGCAGACCGACGCCGACGGCGAGAGCCGTTTGCATCGCCGCCTGTCGCATAATCAGCGCGAACACTTCCCGCCGAGGTGCACCCAACGCCATGCGGATCCCAATTTCCCGAGTCCTGCAGGCCACCGCATAGGCTTTCACACCGTAAACGCCTACAACAGCTAGCAGCAGCGCGAGTACACCGAAAGCGCCGAAGAGAGTTGCTCCCAGCTTAACGATCCAAAGATCGGGCGACCGTTCCATGAGATCTACATACGGCGTCATCTGCAGCAGCGGCAGCTCGGGATCAATCTCACGCAACGTTTGGCGCAGCGTCGGCATGAAGGCGACCACGGCACGTTGATCTTGCGTGTTAAGGCGCACATGCAGGTATGTCTGGCCGCTGTATCCCTGGGCCAACGGCACGAACAAGCGGCAGGTGAGGGAATCGTTCTGAACGTTGTGCCGGTGCGCACTCACTACGCCGACAATTTCCATGTCATTAGGCGAACCGTTGTTGGGCGGTTGGGTATAACGAAGATGCTGGCCGATGGGATCCTCTGTAGGAAAAAGTTTTTTCGCCATTTCTTCATCGATGAGTGCGACAGGACGAGAGTCTTTGTTTTCGCATTCGCTTTGAGTGAAATCGCGACCGCGTAGCAATTTTATCCCAAGTGCCTCGCAGTAGCCGGGCGTAATAGCGGTATAGAGCGAGTTGACGCTGGGGTCCGCCGCTTTCGGGTCGTTAGGCATTGTGTCCTTGGTGCGGAGAACCCGGCGCGCCGTGGTGAAATCGGCATACGGCAGCATCGTGCCGATGGCTGACGCGCTTACCCCTGGTAATCTTCGAACGCGTTGCACCATGTCAAACATTAACCGGCGTGAATCGGCCGGCGTCTTCTTGATCAAAGTGAAATCGAATTCGCTGACAAGATCGCCGCGCGCACTAAAGCCTGGATTGAGTCCGGCCGCCTTTAAAGCACCACGGAAAAATAGTCCGGCCGCGAAAAGCAACATGAGCGATAGCGCAATTTGCACCATTACGGAAATGTGACGTGGCGCGAAGAAACGACTCAATCGACCGATACGCGCTGGCTCGCCCACCTGCTGCTTCAAATCGTTTACCAAATCGGCCTTTGTTGCCTTTAACGCTGGTCCAAGGCTGAAGAGCATTGTGGCAATCAGGCAAACCAACAATGTGACTGCCAGTACCGTCACATCGGGTCGCAATTGGACGACGAAAGAAAAATTCACTGACGCGAGCAGACTGCGCAGCTGTTGAAGTAAAAGGTCATTGCACGAAGCGCTGAGGATGAGGCCGATTACGCCGCCGCATACGGCAAGCAGGAATCCTTCGCACAAAAGTTGCCTGACAATCTGCCAACGTGATGCGCCAACAGCCAACCGGACTGCGATCTCCTTCGAACGCGACGTGCCGCGCGCGAGCAGCATATTCGCGAGGTTTAAACAGGCGATGAGCAAGACTGCGCCCGCCATTGCCATAAGCAATGTCGCAATCAATGTGATCGGGCCGTCGTTCTCCGGTTGCGTGCTCAAGCTGAATCGCGACGGAGTTTGAATTTGTAATTCCCGGCCACCCTCGCTGCCTTCCGGTTGAATGGCATTCAACCGCTGCGCGAGCACCGGCAAGCGCGCTTTTGCCGTAGCGATCGTTAAGCCCTGACGCAGCCTAGCCGTGAGATTGAACGTGTAGTTCTTCGGATTCAACAAATCGTGCATCACTTCCGAGTCGCCGAAGGCCGAGCCGAGCTGCGAACGGACGCCGAGCGGCAGCCAAATATCCGGCGCAATCAACGCGTTCGCGCCACTGAATCCGTCCGGAGCGATGCCGATGACGGTGTAAGGCTGTCCGTTGATGTGGACTGTGCTGCCGACGAAATCGTTCCGGCTGCCGTTCCGCTTCCAAAAGCCATAGCTTGCTACTACCACAGCGATGTTCGCATTCGGTTTACATTCATCAGCGTTATAAAACCGGCCGCGAAATGCCTGAACGCCCATCATTGGGAAATAGTTCTCCGAAGTCAGGAATGCGAAGCTGCGACGCATTTCGTGATCGCGGCCGATGCCGGCCACGGCGAACTCCAGGGCGGCGACATTAACGAACACGTCGCCTCCGTTTGCGCGCAGTTCGCGATATTCGTTGTAGGAGAACTGCCGGTAATCGTGGCTGGCGTTCTGTCGCGCTGTGAAAACATTCACAACTTCGTTGGGCCGGATCGGCACAACGGGTTTTAGCACCACTCCATTGATCAGCGCGAAAATGGCCGAGTTAATGCCGATCGCCAATGCAAGCGTCAATATCGCCACCACTGTGAATCCCGGCGTTTTGAGAAGCTGCCGCAAAGCAAACCTGAAATCTTGCATCATAATGATCCCTCTCTGTTATCCTTGAGATGCGGTTGGTCTCAGCTTTGGATTCAAAGATTATGGATGCAGCCCAACGGTTTCCCGGCAGACATGGACATTTTCGCAACGCCCAGTTACGCTTCAGCGATTGCCATGATCGCAATTTCGCGGGCCGTTGTCCCGACTGGATCCTGAAGTATCGAATTCGAAATTACGCTTGAGTGTGACGTGCGTAATGTCTGTCAACGCCCTTTGGGAGCAGGCGTTTGCGGCCGCGCTGGCGGCGGCGCGCGAGAGTGGCGCGACCGGCTTTGGTTCGCATCCGGGCGCGGAAACCGTGCTGGCGTTTCCGCGTTCGCTTGGATGGTTGATAAGTGCGCTTCATAAAACCGGACTCGCTTAGCCGGTCCGAGAGCGGTTACAGTAGGGACAAGCCCAGCATTGTCAACGCGGCGACCTCCTCCTGGTGTTCGGAATACATCCACCAAGAGTTCGAATGCGCGGATAGGCCAGCAGCAACTGGATTTACAAAGTTGCCAATACGGCGCATTTTTGGAATAACGAGCCGCAGTCATGGGCGAAAAAGAAAATGTGGTAATTGAACCGGCTACCGAAGCCGACTTGGACGAGTTGTCGGAAATGCTCGGAGAATTGTTCTCTCAAGAGAGCGATTTTCGCCCGGACAAAAATAAACAGCTTCGGGGATTGCGGCTCATCTTCGAACAGCCCAGCCGTGGCAGGGTTTTCGTCTTACGCCGCAACGGCGCAATCGTCGGGATGATCAATCTGCTCTTTACCATTAGCACGGCCGAAGGGGGATTCGTCATCCTTTTGGAGGACTTGGTGATCCACAAACAGTACCAAGGCCAGGGGTACGGCAACAGGCTCCTGGAACACGCGATTGATTTCGCAAAAAAGAAAAACTTTCTCAGAATTACGTTGCTGACCGATCGGCCGGAGAATGTGGCACAGGCGTTTTTCCGCAAACACGGCTTCGTTGAATCCACGATGATTCCGATGCGCTTGTGGGTTGCATCTCCGGACAACAGTGAGTAGTAATTCGCGACGAGTATCAACGAGCGTTCGCCACGTTCTTCCCGTCCATCCAGACCTTCAGCTGGGCTACAACCCGCTTTTTGAATTCGGCGCGAAACTGAATTTCATCGACTGCTTTGGCCACTTCGGGCGCACTCGCAACCGGCAGGTTTTTTTTTGCGTAAGCTGTTAGTTCGCCCGCGCGCGATTCATCGGAAAAAAATGTAAACAGACTTGGAGTATATCGGTTCATTCCAGCAGCGTCGACTTTGCCGAGCAGAATTTTCATATTCGCCATCGCGAATTCCCATGCTAGCTCCGGATGATCGCTGTTCCGTGCCACACGGCCGACCAGAAATACAGCGCGACTTGTTGGCAACTCCTCCGTGAGCGCGATCGAAAGCGTTTTTTTTACCAGCTTTGGATCGGTGGCTTCGGTGAGCGCGATGTAATAATTTTGTTTTTCCTCGCTGCTGGTGGTTTTCAACCCGAGTTCGTGCAGTTTATCCCAGGTCTTCTCGTCGGCGTACCGGCCGACCACCGCTAGAACTGCCGGCCGTAGATCGGCGCCGAGTGACTCCGGGTATGTTAGGAATTTCTCAAAACGCGCGCGGCAACCAGCAATGATTTCCGGATCGTTCAAATCTCCCAGCGCATGGATTAAGCTCGCGCGCAGGGTAACGGCGCTAACGGGTTCGCCTGCTCTCGGTTCCCATCCCAGCGCCCGAAACGTTACGCGCAAAAGCGATCGGGCGTATCGTTGAAATTGTTCCCGCTGCTGACTGCCAATCATCAGACGGTTAATGAAATCTATCACTTCGATAATCTGCTCACGCTCGCCCAGCTCGGTGGAATCCGGTAATTTTTCGACCAAGCCGAAATAGAGCGAGACTGGCGCGCGGCCAGCTTCCACAAGGGCCCACGAATCACTGAGAAGATTGACGCGATCTTCAAGGCTCAGCTTCGGAAGATCATCGAGAATTAAATTCCAGGACGGCCCGTCGTATTCGACACGATAATTTCCAGCGCCGTTTACGTTCAACTTGACCGCGCGACCTGCAGGAATGTTACGTAACTCGGCCATCTTGTCGGTCATCAATAGAGTCGTGGGCCCTTTGCCACCGACGGAATACGTAAGCGGAATGTTCCAGAGTAGTGGGGGCGCGTTGTTGAAATTTACTGTGAAGCGCTCCTGGGTTAACTGGATTTTTCCGTCTGGTTCGCGTTCGACTTTCACGACCGGAAATCCTGGTTGCTCGGTCCAGCCGGCGGCAATTTCAGCGACGTGTTTCTTCGATGCCTCAGAAAGCGCGTTCCACAAATCGGCAGTGGTCGTATTCGAGTACTTATGCGCTGCGATGTATCGGCGAACGCCGTCGCAAAAAACGTTTTCGCCAAGAAAACTCTCCAGCATGCGCAGAAATGATTGTCCTTTTTTGTACGTGATATCATCAAACGCGCTGTTCGCTTCGGCTTCAGTCGTGATGGGTTGCTGAATCGAATGTGTGGTCGAACGCGCGTCGCCTTCCATGGCCGCTTCCCGGGCGATCCCGGTGCGTCGCGTGGGATCACGCGGTAATTCTCGAGCCTGCCATACTTCCCATTGCGGGTTGAAATGCGCGGTGCATTTGCTGCCCATCCACGAAGCGAAACCTTCGTTAAGCCAGAGATTATCCCACCACGCCATCGTCACGAGATCGCCGAACCACATATGCGCCATCTCATGGGCTAACACTTCATAGATACTTTGTTTGGTCTCTTCGGAAGAATTTTTCGGATCGAAAAGAAGCGTCGACTCGAAATAAGTTATACCCCCCCAGTTTTCCATTGCGCCGCCGAACCCGCCGGGCAAAGCAATCTGGTCCAGCTTGGGTAATGGATACGGTACGCCGAAATAATCATTGTAGTACCGTAAAATCTGCCCTGACGCTTCGAGCGCATATCGGCCCAGTTCCGCTTTGCCTTTTGTTGTGATCACACGGATCTGTGTCGGCCCGATTCGCGATTCTATGACATCAAGCTCGCCGGCTACAAAGACGTTCAAGTAGCTAGACATCGGCGGAGTCGGCGCGAAGCGGACTTCTTTTTCGTCGCCGATTTTTTTCTCGCTCTCGACGGACATGTTTGAGACAGCGAGCCAGTTCTCCGGCACCACAACACTCAATTGAAAACGCGCGCGAAACGCCGGTTCATCCCAGCAGGGAAAAAATCGACGCGCATCGGTCGCTTCGAATTGTGTCCCGAGCATGACCTTGCGCGTGCCGCTACCCTGCTCCTGATAATGCATGTAAAACAGGCCCTGGCCTTGCTGATTGATCTTGCCGGTAAAACGAAGCGCGAGCGTGTGATCGCCGACCGTGAGCTCTGACGGCAACCCAAGCGTCAGCAATTCGTTTTCTTTTCCTATGTTAATAGCAGACGCGGGCAGGTCATTGCCGTCGACAGAGGCTGCTTCAATTTTGAGCTCCAGCGCATTCAACACCAACTGGTGAACCGGACGCCGCGCATTCAGCTTCACCGTTTCGGTTCCGCCAAACGTAAAGTTGTCGATGTTGGGAACGATCCGAACTGAATATTCAGCTGGAACAACTGTTTTCGGAAGTTTGCCCGGCGTTTCGTTGAAGTTAAATGGTTTTTCCATAGCTCCGGTTGGCGAGGTTATGAACCATAAAAACAGAAATGGGAGAAAAGAAACGCGCACCTCCGGCAGTAGATAAAGGACCTTCACACTTTGCATCTTAATGCTTGGAACGGCGCACCGCCGTCTCGCCCTACTGGACAATCAAAATTAGCAGCAATTGTCCTTTGCCTATTTGCGGCCCTTTCATCACCAGCGGACTGCGCTTGCTCAGTTTGGCGTCGGTCTCAAGCAGCAGTTCTTTCTGTTTGTACAATTTCAAATTCAGGACGTAGCCGCCCTTGTTTTCACCGTGCGCGTCCACGTGCAGCCCGAAAAATTTGCTCGTCGCAAGCCAGTCTTCTTGTCCGGTTCTAATGATTTTTTGCGACTGACCGATGACCTGAAATTGATTGTAGCCGAAGAATCGTTTCAATGATGCCTCGATCCGAGTCAATTCTGGCGGAACCGGCTGCGGCTGGGCGACATTCTCTGCTATAACAAGCCCGCTCCACACTGTTTCCGCAGCCTGTGACTCGGATGCTGCGCCTACGATCAGTGCGGCCACAATGATTATCAGCGATAGCGCGCGATGCATGTACGCTTATTTCGCCGCGTAATCGGCCGGCAGACTCTGAAGGCCTTCCGTCCAAAGCACCGTTACCCGGTCTTGCTTCACCTCGAATATCGACACCGATGCATTCGGACTAACAACGGGATCAACACGTGCATTTAGAATCTGGGTCAGATATTGCGACTCCTCGGAGGAATTTTTCTCGCGTATCACGGCAACCGTAAAAATTAAGAAGACCGCGAGCGACGCTGCACCCGTCCACAGCAGGCGAGGAATCGTCCACCACCTGGAAGGACCGGTCGGACGATCGTTTGCGGAGGCGACCGGGCGGTTTTCGAGTTCGATTTTTTCACGTAGCAGGTGATTGAAAAATTCTTCGTTAGCCAGTGAGTGGCCGCTAAGCTCGCGTTTCAACAGTGCTCCGAGTTTTTTTGCCTCAGTTTTTTCCATTTCAGCGGCAGCTCTCTCAGGCAGCGAGGTTTCGAACTCCGAGAGCTCTCGCCCTCTGAGCTGATCATCCAGCCATGCTGTCCATTTTTCTTCAAACGTCTTCATAAACGTCTCTCAGCAAATTCTGCAATTTCTTGCGCGCATAAAACAAGCGCGACATCACCGTGCCGATGGAGCATCCCAGCGCGTCTGCGATCTCGTGATATTGCATGCCCTCAATCTCCTTCATCAAAATCGCGGCCCGCTGCTCGGGAGAGAGTTGGGCAATTGCTTCTTCTATCCGACCACGGATCTCGTCGCGTTCCATTGTTTCATGCGGTAACGCTTCCTTCTTTGGAACGGTTTTGGAAGCAGGATCAATCTCGGTCAATTGCGTCGCATCATCGAACTCGGCGCCGCTGCCTTTGACCTGCTTTTTGCGCAGCCAATCAATGGTGACGTTCATAACAATGCGGTAAATCCAAGTGTAAAAGGATGATTGACCGCGAAAGCGCCCGATTGATTTCCATGCTTTCAAGAAGCTGTCCTGAGCGAGGTCCCAGGCGTCCTGCTCGCTCTGGACCATGTTATAAATCATGCCGAAGATTCGTGTCCGGTAGCGAGTTACAAGCTGGTCGAACGCCTCGGTGTCACCGGCCTGGCATCGTTTCACCAAGTCCAATTCCGACACATCGAGCTGCGCCAGAGTCGCTTCCGTTTGCATGCTTTGACGGAGCGTGTCCCTATTTCATTCAACGCCGGAATCTGCCAGGCCCGAAACGACGACGCCACTCGGCGCGATATTCGCCCATCAAGCTTACGATGCCGTCTCGCACTTCGAATAATCGCTGCTGCAGTACCAGGTACTGGGAGCGGCTGATCAGGCCGGCGGTCTTTCGCAATTCCGCAGCTGCATTCATCGAAGTCGTGATCGCTTTCAATGCTCGTTTCAAGTACGCAATAGTCATCCCAATTTCATCGAGATGATCGCCGCTCAATGCTGCCGCCAGTTTCGCGCTCGCCAGCGCGGCGTGCGTAGCCAGCTTGACGGCTGTTGGCTCGTTCTGAAGCGCATTATTCTGATCGAATAATTGGTCTATCCAGAGAGTAAGATCGAATGCAGCGCGATAAAGATCATGATCTTGAAATGTTTCGCCTGAGCCATTCGCCTCATCGACATCGGCTCCATCTTGTTCGGCATCGTTTTCGTCCAGAAGCGCATCCACCTCGGCGCTCCAATCCTTCGCATCCAGCAACTGTGTCCAGCCCATTTCACGGGCAATAATTTCGTCGCGGCAAGGATCATCAAGGTATGTCTCCAGCAACTGCATGTATTTCTCGGTTTTTCCGTCCTGTTGCTGAAGAAAACGTTCCCAATCGTATTCATCCCACATGCGTTCAGGCTCGCCCCAATTGCCGCCCATGCAGAACTAAACGCGAGCTTCGCTTTGCGCGCAAAATTTTTTCGTGCCACTTGTGCTGTTCCTAATCGATCCTCAAGTTGGCGGAGTTGCATCCGAAGATGCCGTCAGTACTTTCGCCTTGGTGAAAGAACATGTAGTCTTGTGTGGAGTGATTGCTTTGGCCATCGCATGCCTTGTTTCCGCTTGTGCTTCATCTAAGCAGGAAGGTGTGGTAAGCGAATCGACCCAGCCCGAGACGTATTCTCCTGAAGCGCACTTCGCGCGTCCCTCATTTGTTCCAGAGGGCGAGGGTGGCGTTACTGCTGGGCACTTCTAAATTGAACCGGTAATCAAGGGGCTACAGATGTCTGCTTCGCAGTTCGTGATTAAACAGGCCGCGGCGACAGGCGTGCTGGTTGTATTGATTGCGCTATTCCTCACCGCCTGCACGTCACCCACTGACGAGACAACATTGAGCCCCAAGTCCTCGGATTCTGCCGCGGCTGTTCCCGGGGAAAAAATGTCCGACGAGGAACGTTACTCTCCGGGCCCAATGGGATCCAGCAGCGTTCACTGGTGACAAACGCCCCGGAAGCTCAGAAGGTTTTTGGGTTTTTTGAAAGGTGGCGGAGCAAGAATCGCTGCGATCTGCTTTAACCCTGTAAGGCTTCCGAAGAGTCTCCGTCTACAAAATGCAACAGCGCTTCATGCACTCCGGCGCCATGATCTTTCCGTGCCACATAACCGCCGGCGCTTTGCACGGCATTTCGCACTTCGGGAATGGCGTTAGCCGGACATGATGGCATCGCTGCGAACCTTCCGTCCAGCATCGAAATGTCATTGTGATGATCCCCCGCCGCGAAAATCTTTTCGCGCGACACCTTCAATAAACGCGCCAGCTCAGCCAAGGCCGAACCCTTGTGATAATCGGCATGACAAAAACGCAGGTAAATTCCATTCCGCTGATAATCCAGCTTTGGATGTCCAGCACGGGCCCGCCGAATAAAGTCCGTAATGCGGTTCATCTCGTCCTCGCTTTCGGCAGCTACTCCTTCCAATACCTCAGAATTGTAGATGAGACGCGCTTTCGTTTCATTCGTGGCGAAATTCACAAATTCGGCAAGCACAGGCTCAGCAGAGAAAAACAATTGGGCGTGATCGCGCGCGCAGCGCTCGTTCCATTCACCGAAGGGCTCCCAATTCTCGCCATTTTGACCTGGCCGGAAAACGTCGCGCTCGGTAGTGAGAATGAAGTCCGGGCGAATCGGCAGGGCGAACTCGGTCAGACCAGTTTCCAATAAATCGACCGAGCGGCCCGTATTTATCGCCCAAACCGCACCGCCATCCTGCAGCGCGCGAATCAGCTGCATGCATTGCAGGTCGAAGACGGGCTCGCTAACGCGCGAAACGAGCGTCCCATCAAAATCAGTACTGAGAAGTTGAATTCGTGAAGGCATTCCAAAGTAATTTAGGAATTGATTTTCGGCGCGCAACGCGTCGATTGATGGCAGGCCTGCGAAATCGATATGAAATCGGCTTATGAACTGGCGATGGAACGGCTTCAAAAAGCCTCGCCGTCGCTCACGCTCACTGAAGAACAGAAAAGAGAACTCGCCGACATTGATTCGACATATCGCGCAAAGATTGCGGAGAAAGAGCTTTTCTTAAATGGGCAAATCCGCAAAGCACAAACAGAAGGCAAGTTAGAGGATATCGAATCGCTACAGAAGCAATTGGCCTCAGAGATCCGTCGTTTGCAAGAGCAGCGCGACACGAAAAAAGAAAAGCTGCGCTCGAGCTTTGCCAAATAGATCGCTTTGATTCAACGAACCGAGCGCGGACGATTGAGGTCGATCGGCGCGACCTCTGTGTGCTCGCCGCGTCTCGGCAAATCGGGATCTAGAAATCCGAGCATGTGCGCGTGCTTGATCGTGCGTACGCCCTCCTGCTTCTGCAGGTGCTGGATGCTGAGATGAAACTGTTCCATTTTCGTCCAATGCACTTTTGGACGGAAATGGTGCTCCGCGTGATAGCCATTATAGAAGAAGAGCCAGTTATAGATTTTTCCATAACTGCTGACGCCCCATGCAATGGGTTTGTCAGGATTGGCGCCGTAATGACGGTAGTATCCATTCAAATAACTAAAGCAGTGACCGAGATACCAGAACGGCAAAAAATAGACGATGAATCGCCAGTTGATGAAGTGAATCGGATTGGTTGGGACGATGACTGCCATCACGAAAAGTGTCGTCGCGAATGCTGCCAACTCGATATTGCCCCAGAAATGATCGCGGTTATTGCGTTTTCGCAAGTCCTTGCGAATCGCGCCAACGTCATCGCGGAAGAAACCTAAGAAAACATAGCTCCATGGATTTTCGGCTTCGCCATCATGACCGTGCCTGTAGATCGACAGCCAATCGACGGTGTCACCGTTTTCGTTCTGCCGATCCGAGTTACCTTGGTGATGCCGCATGTGAACGGCGTCATACATTGTCTGCGAGAAGCAGCATGCAACCGATTGAGTGACTCCAAATATCCGATTCAGAAACCGTGAACGAAAGAACGGATTGTGTATGAAATTGTGACCCACGCCGTTGATGTTCGCGTTGACCATCAATGAGTAAACGAATCCGAGCATAAGCATCGCCCATAGCGGCGCGTGCGGAAATAAAAGGTACAGTCCGAAAAGATAAACCAAATGGAGGAGTCCGGCCGCCGCCGGCACAGCGTCCCAGCGCGTATGTGCGAAGAGCTTTGAACTAGTCTTCGGACGATCGATTCGAATCACGTCGGCGTTCATTGGGCAATCTCCAAACTATTCGGCTCTGGAATCGCCCTCTGCAACTTTTGAAGATTGCCAACGCGCATTGCGCATAGCTAAGCTGCCATTTGTCATGTTTGCGCTTCAACCGGAGCTAAAGATTTTCAGCGGCTCAGCCAATCGAGATTTGGCAGAGCGAATTTGCAAATACGTCCACGTGCCGCTGGGACAGGCGACAGTAAAATCGTTTCCGGATGGTGAAACCTATGTACGTATCGAAGAAAATATCCGCGGACACGACGTATTTATCATTCAACCAACTTGCCCTCCCACCAATCAGCATTTGATGGAGCTATTGATCATGGTGGATGCAGCGCGGCGGGCGAGCGCTGACCGGATTACAGCGGTTATTCCGTTCTTCGGCTACGCACGACAGGACCGCAAAGATCAACCGCGAGTGCCGATTACGGCGAAGCTCGTGGCAAATCTCCTGAACGCCGCCGGCGTGCATCGTGTGCTGACGATGGATTTACACGCGCAACAGGTGCAGGGCTTTTTCGATATCCCAGTGGACCACCTATATTCGCTGCCGGTCCTTATCAAATATCTGCGCAAAAAGCTCACAGACAGAACGACTGTCGTTTCCCCTGACTTGGGCGGATTGAAGATGGCATCGGCCTACGCGGAAGCCCTCGAGGCGAATCTGGCAATCGTGGCAAAGGAGCGCAAAAGCGCCACAGAAACGGAAGCGCTTTATGTTATCGGCGATGTTGCGGATACCGACGTGCTGCTGGTGGATGATCTCACAGAAACAGCGGGCACACTTACATCCGCGGCCACGATTTTGAAAAAACACGGGGCGCGCGATGTTTACGCTGGCGTTGCGCACTGCGTGCTCGTCGATATAGCCATTCAGCGGTTGCAAAAATCTCAAATTACGGAATTAGTAACGACCAACAGCACACCCGTGCGTCCCGTGGAAGGATTTAACGTCACGGTGCTTTGTGTCTCCGAGCTTCTCGGGGAAGGCATCAAACGGATTCACAACGACGAATCGGTGTCGTCGCTGTTCAACATCGAGAACGAAAAAAATGGCAAAACAAGTTAAGCTTAAGGCAGAACCGCGGCCGAACGTGGGACGTTCCGCCGTGCGCAAACTCAGAGAACGCGGCTTGATCCCGGCGATCATTTACGGCGGTAACGATAAACCGCAACCGTTACAGGTCGCCGCACGGGACATCAACGCCATGATGAGTCAAGCCTCAGGGGAAAACGTCCTTGTCGCGCTGGAAATTGGCAGCGACGGATCAACCCGCACCGCGTTGGTTCAGGAGGTGCAGCATTGGCCTGTGAACGGGGACATTCGTCACGTGGATTTCCACGCCATCTCGATGGATCAGCTGATTGAAGCCGAGGTTCCGCTTGAACCAACCGGCACCTCCGTTGGCGTGAAGACTTTTGGCGGATTGCTGGAGCAAAGCCTGCGTGCACTAACGATTGGATGTTTGCCGGGTGATTTGCCGGACCGAATCACAGTGGATGTTTCACAGCTAAACATCGGTGATTCTATTCATGTCCGCGATATTCAACTTCCATCTGGCGTAACGCCAAAAGTGCAGCTCGATTTGACGGTATTTTCAGTGCTGGCGCCCGTCGTTGAAGAAGAACGAGCTGCTGCCGAAACGGAAGCTGCCACTGCCGGACCAGAAGTCATTACCGAGAAAAAAGAAGAGGGCGAAACTGCTGCGTCTGCTCCCTCTGCGAAAGAAAAAGCTCCAAAGGAGAAGGAAAAGAAATAATCCATTGTCGATTTGGATTTTGGCTTTTGGCTTGGCGCGCGCGTGGAAGAAACAGCAATCCGGCTCGTTGCTGGTCTTGGAAATCCCGGTTCGGAGTACGCGGCCACGCGACACAACATCGGATTCGTGGTCGTCGATCAGTTGGCTGCGCAGTTTGGATCGATCTGGGAGAGATCGGTCCCCGGTGCGCGGGAGGATGCGGTCTCGGCGAGATGCGGGGCTGTGCTTCTCGTTAAACCCTTAAGTTTCATGAATCGCAGCGGTTTTCCGTTGTTCGCTGTGGCGCAGTTTTACAAGATTGAGCCGCAGCAAATTGTCATCGTGCTAGACGATTTCGCTTTGCCCCTCGGCCGCCTGCGGTTACGTATGCGAGGCGGAGCAGGTGGGCATAACGGTCTGGAATCGATCATCACGCAGTTTGGGACCGAGGAGATCCCGCGGTTGCGTATCGGAATCGGCGCCGCGCTACGGGAGGGATCCGTCGATTATGTTTTGGGCCGGTTCTTTGATGACGAAAAACCGATAATCCGATCGACAATTAATCGCGCAGTTGAGGCATTGAAATGCGCAATTGACAAAGGTTTCGTTTCAGCCATGAACACTTTTAACAAATCCGAAGAAATATGAATCGCCATTACGAAGCACTGCTTGTGTTGAACACGCATGCCAAAGAAGACAACGTCAAAGAGATGATTGAGCGTCTCGAATCCGAGTTTGAGAAAGAAGGAGCTCGTGTCGAGCAGGTGCAAAAGATGGACAAGCGGCATTTCTCATACATGGCCGGGGCGCTTGATACTGGTTATTACGTAAACTTCATCTTGAACGCCGATCCGCAGTCGATTGTGCGATTGCGCTCGAAGTTTAAACTGGATCCCGACGTTTATCGGCAGCATTATCAACGTCTCGAAGAGAAGAAGGAGAAGACCCCGAAAAAGGTGGCAAAATCGAAGTGATTTCGCTATAAGCGCGACATGGCCAACCTCAATAAAGTTCTCTTGCTTGGAAACGTCACGCGCGACCCAGAAGTGCGTTACACTCCCAAAGGCAGCGCCGTTTGTGACCTTGGAATTGCGGTAAATCGTGCTTACACCACAGATAGCGGTGAGAAGCGGGAGGAGGTCACATTCGTTGATGTCACGCTCTGGGGACGAACAGCAGAGGTGGCCAGCGAGTATCTGAAAAAGGGCAGACCAGTTTTCATCGAAGGCCGGCTGCAAATGGATACTTGGGACGACAAGCAGACAGGGCAAAAACGCTCAAGGCTGCGAGTGGTCGCCGAGAACATGCAACTGCTCGGAGGTCGTCCTGGAAGTGGGACTGCGGACGCAAGCGGAGAAAGCCGTCAATCCAGCGTTCCTCCGAAATCATCCGCGGCATCCGAGCCCGACGAAGACGAGATTCCGTTTTAGTATTTTCTTCTCGACGGGACGCCCTCGTCACGTCTTCATTCAGGCAATGCGACGGGCGTGCCGCATTTACGAATGAATGCGACTGAAGCCTGCATCGCGCTCAATATGTTGCCGACAGTCGGGCCGGTGCGACTGCGGAAGTTACTTGGGATTTTTCATGAGCCGCAGCAAATCCTCGCGGCGAAGCGAACGGAGCTTCGGAAAGTGGAAGGGATTGGTAATGAGGTCGCCGATCAAATTTCCAATTGGGAAACGACTATCGACCTTTCCGCGGAGCTTCGGCGGATCCGCGAGTTTGGCGCGACTGTGATCACCCAGCAGGCATCGTCGTATCCTCGGCCTTTACGCCAGATTCATGCGCCACCAATCGTTCTGTACATCTGGGGCGAATTGGAGGAGCGCGATGATCATGCCATTGGCGTGATCGGCGCTCGGCGTACTACCCATTACGGAACGGAATCGGCCAAGAAGCTCGCCTACCAGCTTGCTTACGCAGGACTGACTGTAATCAGCGGTTTGGCGAGAGGCATTGACACGGCCGCCCATCACGGCGCTCTGGCGGCGAAAGGCCGCACGATTGCGGTCATCGGTTCTGGATTGGCCAGACTATACCCTCCGGAGAACAAGCCTTTGGCAGAAAAAATCCGCAGCGGAAATGGCGCGGTCGTCTCCGAGTTTTCGATGGAGATTGAACCAGATCGCCAAACCTTTCCGATGCGCAACCGCATTATTTCAGGATGGAGTCACGGCGTACTGGTGGTGGAGGCAGGATTGAATAGCGGCGCGCTGATCACCGCGGCACAGGCGTTGGAACAAGGCCGCGCAGTTTATGCTGTTCCTGGCCATATCAATGCGCCGAGCGCGATGGGATCGAACCGGTTAATTCAACAGGGTGCGAAGCTAGTCATGGACGGATCGGACATTCTAGACGACTTGGAAGTGCTGTTGCCTGAGGCGAAACCGTCACCTGACACTGCGGCGCGGCCGCTGCCACCTCTTTCGAATGAAGAGCGTCGCGTCTATGACGCGATTGACGCGAACGAGACTTCCATCGACGCCATTGCTGCGCGGAGTGAATTGCCAAGCGCAGCGGTTTCAGCTACGCTGTTACAGCTCGAACTTAAACGGCTGGTCAAGCAGTTGCCTGGAAAGTACTTCGTCAAGCTTGGCTGACGGACGGCGTCGCGTTAAGCTAATTGTTGAAGGGTTGCCCGGATAAATCATCTCCTGTGTTAACGATTTAGCACGGTAGCCAATCACGAATTTCCAAGCGGCTGCCACTTGCAAAAATGCCGTAACTGGTTTCGATTCCAGCCCCTTATATGTCTAAGTCTCTCATCATTACCGAGAAACCTTCTGTGGCTGGCGACATCGCCAAGGCGCTCGGTGGCTTCAAGAAAGGCAAAGACTACTATGAGAATGACCCGTATCTCATTTCGTGGGCGATCGGCCATCTTTTCGAGCTTGCTGTGCCTGCTTCCATGAAAGAGCAGGACAAATGGGACATGAAGAAGCTCCCAATCATGCCTCCGGAGTTTGAGCTCGAACCGGCAGACAAAATGGGCGGCCGCGTCAGCACGTTGCGAAAACTTATCAGAAGCAAAGATGTTGCTGAGATCATAAACGCCTGTGATGCTGGCCGCGAAGGCGAGCTAATTTTCCGCTACATTGTTCAATACGCCGGGACCAAAAAACCCATTAAGCGGCTGTGGCTGCAGTCGATGACGTCAGAAGCCATTCGCGAAGGCTTTTCCCGTCTACGCACAGACGCAGAGATGCAACCGCTGGCCAGCGCAGCCCGGAGCCGGAACGAGGCTGATTGGCTGGTGGGCATCAATGCTACCCGGGCATTTACGTTACGACTTAGCGGCGGGCGCGGCAGCACGGTCACTTCACTGGGGCGAGTACAGACACCGACACTGGCCATCATTGTCGATCGTGAAAAAAGGATTGAGGAATTCAAGCCACGCGAACTGAATGAGATCATCGGCACATTCCAAGCGAAAACCGGCGAATATCCCGGACGCTGGTTTGACGAAGCGTTCAGCAAGGATGAGATCGAGAGTGCCAGAACAAGAAGGTTGCTCACGCGGCTTGGCCTGGACTTGCCGGATGCCGAAGAGCGTCTTGATGCCGCAAACGGTTCCCTATGGGATGAACATCGCGCGGCGCCGCGATTGTGGCATCGCGAGATCGCTGAGGCCATTCAACGCAACTGTAGCGGCAGGGAGGGGCTCGTTGAGCTGGAGGAGAAAAAGCCGACCACGCAAATCGCTCCACAGCTCTATGATCTCACGAGCTTGCAACGTGAAGCGAACAGTCGCTTCGGTTTTTCCGCAAAGCGTACGCTACAGATCGCGCAGGCGCTCTACGAGAGACATAAGGCCATCACCTATCCGCGTACGGATTCGCGCGCTCTGCCTGAAGACTACATGCCGACAGTAAAGTCAACATTGGACAAACTTGAGAATCCGTTTGCGCGCAGAGTGCTCGATAAGGAGTGGGTGAAGCCTAACAAGCGCATCTTTAACAATGCGAAGGTAGGCGACCATTTCGCAATCATTCCAACCGGCACCGTTCCCCATTCGCTCGACAACAATGAGCAGGCGATCTATGAAATGATCACCAAGCGTTTCGTCTCCGTGTTTTTTCCACCGGCGCAGTACGAGAGCACAACTCGGATCACGCGTGTAGAGGGCGAGCCGTTCAAGACAGAGGGGAAAATCATGGTCGCGCCTGGATGGCTCGAAGTTTATGGACGGGAGAGCGCCGGCGACAAACCTGAGGAAAATCTCCCGGCAGTTCAGCAGGGCGAACGGGTCCGAACAGTGCGCATTGAAATCAACACGGAACAGACTCGCCCGCCTGTTCGTTACAACGAAGGCACGATCCTCAGCGCGATGGAATCCGCGGGCAAACTGGTTGACGATGAAGAACTCCGCGACGCGATGAAGGAGAAGGGTCTCGGCACGCCGGCGACGCGCGCGTCAATCATTGAGACGCTGATTTCAGCTCATTATCTTACCCGACAGGGGAAGGAACTTCAGCCCACAGCGAAGGCCATTCAGACAATCATGCTTCTCAAAAGCGCGGTGCCGGAATTGACCAGCCCCGAACTTACTGGGGAATGGGAATTTCGTCTTCGTGAAATTGAACATCGCAAGCTCACGCGTGACGCATTCATGCGCGACATCCGCGAACTAACCAGAGACATCGTCGGGAAAGCCAAGCATTTTCACCCCGACGATCACATGCCCGATACCGAGCCGTTTGGCCAATGCCCGAAGTGCGGCTCACCGATCGTCGAGCGATTCAAAAGTTTCACCTGCACCAATGAAGACTGCGATTTTACAATCTGGAAAACCATCGCCGGCCGGTTGCTCAGCCGTGATGAATTCGAGACGCTCGTCCGGGACAGACAAACCGGACCGCTGGGCGGCTTTCGCAGTAAGAAGGGCAAACGGTTTCATGCCGCGCTTAAATTGAGCGACGATTTCAAGACGGAATTCGATTTTGGACCCAACGGGCAGGAGAATGGCGCGACTCAGCAAGTGGATTTTTCCGCACAGGAGCCGCTGGGAACATGTCCGAAATGCGGCGGACGCATTTTCGAACTCGGAATGAGCTACACCTGCGAAAATTCAGTCGGCACGAATAAAACGTGCGATT
>DASTMV010000056.1:0-8464 GCA_035713885.1 Candidatus Udaeobacter sp.
GCTATCACTTCGTCAACTGGAGCGATGGAGTAACGACTGCGACACGCACGGACATGAACGTGATGGCCGACATCAGCGTGACGGCCAACTTCGCCATCAACACCTACACGCTGACCTACACTGCGGATCCGAATGGTTCGATTACCGGGACCTCGCCGCAGACGGTGAACTGTGGCGCTGACGGAACAGCGGTTACAGCCGTCCCGAATGCCTGCTATCACTTCGTCAACTGGAGCGATGGAGTGACGACTGCGACGCGCACGGACATGAACGTGATGGCCGACATCAACGTGACGGCCAACTTCGCCATCAATACCTACACGCTGACTTACACAGCCGGCGCGAACGGGTCGATTACCGGCACCAGTCCACAGACGGTGAACTGCGGCTCTGACGGAACCGCAGTTACGGCGGTGCCGGATAGTGGTTATCACTTCGTCAATTGGAGCGATGCCTCGACGCAGAACCCGCGGACCGACATGAACGTGATGGCCGACATCAGCGTCACGGCCAACTTCGCTGTGAACGCGTCGAACAATGCCGATCTATCGAACCTGACCGCGAGCGCGGGACCGCTCTCGCCGCCATTCGATGCGAACACGTTGAGCTACACGGTTAACGTGCCTTTCTCGACCACGAGTACGACGGTAACACCGACGGCGGCTGATCCGAACGCGACCATTACGGTTAATGGTAACCCGGTGGCTTCGGGAACCCCGAGCGGTTCGATCGCTCTCAACGTGGGCAGTAACATCATCACGGTAGTGGTGACCGCGCAGGATACGACCACGATGAAGACCTACACGATTAACGTGATCCGTGGAGGTAACGTTGTAGTTTCCGGTTCGACCGGGGCGGATGGCCAGTATGCTACGCTGAAGGGCGCTTTTGACGCGATCAATGCGAACGGCACACAGGGTGGTAACACCATTGGTGTGTCGATCATCGGCGATACTAATGAGACGGCGCCGGCAGTTTTGAATCAACCAACGGTTAGCACGTGGACGAGCCTGACGGTTACTCCAAGTGGCGCGAGGACGGTTACCGGCAGCCTTGCAGCTCCGCTGGTTGATCTGGCTGGCGCGGATAAGGTAACGATCAACGGTCTGAATTCGGCGGGAAACACGCTCACGTTGAGCAACACCAATACAGGGGCGACTGGGGGCACGAGCACAATCCGGTTTATCAATGGTGCGACCCAAAACATGGTTATCAATTGCTCGATTCGTGGGTCGTCAACAGGGCTAATCGGAGCAGCTACTGGGACCATCCTCTTCAGCACGAGTACAGTTGCCGGAGGTAACAGCAGCAATACGATCCAGAATAACGACATCGGGCCGGCCGGCGCTAATCTGCCAAGTAAGGCTATGATGGCGCTTGGATCAGCCAGTCCAAACGACAACACCGTTAACCTGATTAGCAGTAACAATATCTTCGACTTCTTCCTGCCCACTGGCACAGGTGGAACCGCCGGTATCAGCATTGCCGGCAACAACACCATGTGGACGATCGCGAATAACCGAATCTACCAGACTGCGACCCGCACCTTCACCGGCGCGGCGGGTATTACCTATTCGGGTGTTACGGTCAACAATTCCGGCACATTCATGGTTAATGACAACGTGATCGGTTTCGGGGCGGCTAATGGTACCGGCACGACTACGATCACCGGCACAGGCACCGGTCTGGGGAATCAGTTCCGCGGAATCAACTTCCTCGGCTCCAATACAACGACGTTCAGCACGATTTCGGGTAACACGATTTCTGGCATCAACCAGACGACAAACCGTACCAGCACAACGACGGATAACGCCGCGTTTATCGCGATCCTGAGTGGTTCGAGCGCCACGGATGGCCCGGCTAACATAACCGGTAACACCATCGGAAGCTTGGATGGGACCTCGACGATCGTGATTAATGATGGCGCGACCGGTAACACGGCACCCCTTCAGGGTATCCTTGACTTCAACTTCGTGGATGCCGTGACGATCTCGAACAACAATATTGGATCGATCACGCTCCAAGGCGCGGGCACGACACCAGGATTCCGCGGCATTCTCGTCGCCGGAACAACCGGCACGACTCATGCCGTGACCAACAACATCATTGGTGGACCGGCAGCGGGCTCGATCACGAATAGCCTTGTCGGCAGCAACTCTGTGTATGGCATTCAAGGAGCCGCGACTAACGTTAATGCGACCGGGAACCTGGTTCGAAACCTAACCAGTAACTCCAACGGTGCCGGCTTGATTGTCACCTGCGGCATTATCACCGGATCGACCAGCACAGGTGTCAATACAACATCACAAAACACAGTGTATGGCCTCCTCAACAACTCGGGAGCGGCCAGTAACGCGGTGCGTGGCATTCAGTGCACCTTCCCGACGGCCGCAAACATCGTCGAACGTAACTTTGTCCACTCGCTCAACATGACGGCAACGGTTACAACAGGGTCGGTCGACGGAATTGTTCATGGATCTACTGGAACTGCCAGCTATCGGAACAATATGGTGCGTTTGGGATTGGATGCGTCGGGCGCGTCGATTACGACGGGCATTGGGTTTAACGGCATGCTGGAGCAAGCAGGAACCAATAACTACTACTTCAACAGCGTTTATGTCGGCGGGTCGGGAGTTGCGTCGGCAGCCAATACGTTTGCCTTCAGTAGCGCCGTAGTAACTAACGTGCGCAACTACAAGGACAACATCTTCTGGAACGCACGCAGCAATGCTTCGGGCGCTGGTAAGAACTACGCGATCACAGTTGGCGGGACTGCGCCTAACCCGGCGGGACTTACCTCCAACTTCAATGATCTATTTGCCAACGGCACGGGTGGCTTTGTCGGTTTGTTCAACGCAGTCGACCAGCTAACCCTTGCCAATTGGCAGACTGCTACGGGCCAGGATGCAATGAGCATCTCGGCTAATCCGCAGTTCGTTAATCCCACAGGAACGGCAACAGTTCCACCGTTCTCGCCGAACGGAGCAGCGACAACCGTTGACCTGCATATTACGTGCGCGTCGCCAGCCGATGCCGCTGGGACCCCGATCGCCGGTGTTACCAATGACTTCGACAACCAGACCCGCGACGCAATCAATCCGGATATTGGCGCGGATGAAATCAACCTCGTGGCCCCGACGCTGGTAAGCGCGGTATCGCGCAAGGTGCATGGTGCGGCTGGACCGTTCGACATCACCCTGCCGGGGATTGAATCCCGCAGCGGCGGTGCAACAAATGCCTACCAGATGGTATTCACGTTCGCTGCGCCGGTGAATGTCGGCAGCGCAACCATCACCTCGGGCACCGGCGTCATCGCGATGGCGAGTGGCAACGGCACAAACACCATCACGGTTGACCTGACCGGTGTGACGAACGCGCAGTACCTCACGGTCAAACTCCTTTGCGTCGATGATACTGTTAACCTCGGCAGCGTCTCGGCCACGATGGGCGTCCTCATCGGCGATGCGACAGCTAGCGGGGCAGTGAACAATACAGACGTCTCGCAGGTGAAGGCGGACGTTAGCGCCCCTGTCGACGGAACCAACTTCCGTTCCGATGTTACGGCCAGCGGGGACATTAACTCCTCGGATGTTGGCCTGACGAAGTTGAAATCGGGCACGGCACTACCTCCCTGATCTAAGCACTCCACTTAGTAAGGTCTCCAGCGCGGCCGGATGCGAACCATCCGGCCGCGTTGCTTTTCAGAGGCGAATCTTGTGCGGGGAACGGTGGCGATGGCACGATCACAAATTCGCAAACGCTGGCTGACTGTCGCATCAGTAATTGGCGGCCTTTTGCTGATAGTGCTGGTTTCAGCCACCTTTTTGTCACCGCGCCTAACGAGTTACATCGAGAGCGACAACTTTCGGGTGGAGATGGAAAAGGAAACCGCGAAAGGCTTGCATTTCACGGGAGCGCATTACGCGCCGATCAGACGCACCGGGATGTGGACAGCCGAGAGCGTCGGCTTTAACGCGAAGGAAGGTTCAAAAGCACTGCGCTCGATCGAGGCACATGGGATCCGCGCACAGTTCAATCCGTTGGGAGTCTTCCTGCGCCGATGGCAGCTCGATTACGTTCTTATTCAGAGCGGTAAGGTTGCGATTCAAGTGTACGAGCCTAAACCGGAACCGAAGCCGGCGAAGCCCTGGTATGCCATCTTTCTGCCCGACCGCGTCTATCTGAAACGCGTCGAGTCGGTCGCGCCGGTAGACGTAACGTGGGAATTCCGCGAAAAGCCTGCGGGATTCTTTTCCACGCACCTACTCATCACACCGCACGGACGCGATTTTGAATATCAGGCGCGCGGCGGCGAATTGCGCATGTCGCCATTGGCCGATTTGCGATTAAAACACACCCATCTGCTCATCACCAAGACGTTGCTGACACTTTACAATCTCGACCTGCAGCCGAAGACGGGTACAACCGGAGCCATTCACGCCGAAGGCAAAGCCGGCACACGCGACGACAAGAGCGTCGACTTCAAGATCAGCTTCGACCGCATGCCAATAGAACAAATTCTACCTAACGAGCTTGCCCGGCACTTACGGGGCGAGGCGACAAGTAGTATTCACTGGCAGGGCGAAAATCCAAAACTGGAAAAGTCGCGTGGCGAGGCCACTCTAAGTATCGAGAGCGGAGAGCTGACGGAGCTGCCGTTTCTGAAGAAGCTGGCCGCGCTCACTGGTGAAAAGGAGTGGGAAAACCTTCGGCTAAGTGAGTGCCGGCTCGACCTTCTTTGGAAGTATCCTCAGTTTGATCTGAAAAAGCTGCTCGTTGAAGACAAAGGAAAGATTCGCGCCGAAGGCAGCCTGACAGTGCGCGACAAGGTGCTGGAAGGCGCAATCGAACTTGGGGTTGCTCCGCGCCTGCTCGATTGGCTGCCGAAGCGCGAGGAAGTTTTTCCGCGCGAACATGACGGCTACCTTTGGACAACAGTGCATTTATCTGGAACGATCGAGGCGCCCAAACAGGACCTCAGTCCGCGATTAATCGAAGCGATTAAGCAGTCCCCCGGCACGGCGTTGGGAATTTTGCTGCGCGGTCTTGGCGAATGGCTCAAAGACGCGTTCGGCAACTAAAAATGTAGCGGCGGGCGTGTCGCCCGCTCTTTTTGAAGTTTGCGGCCGGCACGGCCGCCCCTACACCCACTTGCGCGCATCGCCCCCTCGGCATAAATAATCCCCCGCCAAAATGATAAAGCGCCTGCTGCCGTTGTTATTTTGCCTGTTCTGCGCGAGCGCGATCGCGCAGTCAAAGGTCCCGCAAGGCGAATACATCATCGTCGTCGGCGGTCCTTCCATGATGGAATGGGAAAAATACAAGGCGCAACCGCACGATCATTGGTGGGCGAATTTCATTCGTGCTGCGCGCATTCGCACCGAGCAACTGCGCACTGAGCTCGGTCCCGACAGACTGATTACATGGCTGGTTTACAAGCAGGGTTACCTCGACCGCGCCGTGCAGGAAAAGCAGGATCTCATCAGCCATATCAATTCCGTGCGCGACAAATTCCACCTCAATCTCATTTATTTTCAAAAGGGGAGCGAGGTTATCAATTACATCAACAGCGGAAAACCACGCGGTGAGATGAAAGTTGCCGGCTTCGAATTCTTCGGTCATTCGAACAAGGCCTGTTTCATGTTCGATTACAGCAACATTCTCGATAGCGCGTCGAAATCGTGGCTGCACGAATCCGAGCTGACGAAGATCGATCGGCGCGCCTTTGCCCGCGGCGCCTATGTCAAAAGCTGGGGCTGCCACACCGGCGAGAGCATGTCGAAGAAATGGAAAGCCGCGACCGGCGTTCCCATGTGGGGCGCGATCGGCCGGACGCAGTTCATGCTGGAGGAACTGCCCATTCTCTCCACGCCCGGCGGCAAGTGGGTGAATTAACTTTGTAGCGGCGGTCTCCGACCGTCGCACAATTTCGGATTGCGAATTGCAGGAACCGAAAAGAAATCCGCCGAAGTTTCGCGTTGACCCGCGCTGGCGAAATTCTCTAGCCTCGCCCTGTGAAAATCCTCCTGGCTTGCCTGATGTGTCTTGTTCTCACGATGGCCGAATGTTTCGCGCTCAAAGGCGGGCCGGTCTTTGGAGGAAGCCAAACATCGGTCACGGGGACTTACGCCGGGGTGCTTATGCCCACGGATATGTCGAACTCGATGGCGATCTTCACCCTTAGACTTCCTGATACAGGCTTGGGAAATGGCACCTTGGTTATCTTCAATGTTGGACAAATCTATTCCGGTACACTGCAAGCAACCGGGAATCCAGACAAAGGCACCCTGACTGGTTTGATCTCAGCATCTTTTCCTTACATAACCACGGTTCCTAGTGGAGTAGATGATAACGGCAATCCGACGTTTGATACGGTTACGGTTTCGGCTAAGGCCGCCGGAACGATGCAGGGAAAAATCAAAGCGGACAACCGCTCCTTTACTTCCGTCACACGCATCACCGGTCAGGCCGATGTGGAGTTTTCTCTCACCGTAAATAATCCTTTCGACGAGATCGTTTACGACATTATCGGCTTCCGGCAGTCCACGACTTAAGCAACATGGAAGTGCGCGCATTTTCTCCTCGCGCGGCTTTTACGATTCTCGAAAGCTTCGGAGTCATTGTCGTCATCGGTATCCTTGCGACATTGTTGATTCCGGTAATTTCATCGGCGCGCGCGCGGGCACAACGGATGAGATGCACAGCGAACCTGCACACGCTCTACGTGGCCGCGAATCTGTTTGTGCAGCAAAATAACAGCTGGCCGCAAATCGGACGGTCAAATATTGACACCTCTGGACCGACGTATGCAAACGAATGGATTGCAGCCCTAACCCCGTTTGGTGTTCCTCGTGAGTCCTGGATTTGCCCAACCATTCAAGGCTTGTTGAAAAATCCTGATTACAACAGACCACAGAACGCTCGTCTTGATTACATGCCGATGCCGTTTGATGACAAGCCAACGACGCCGCACCAGTGGCCAAGACAACCGTGGTTTGTGGAAACAGGCGACGTCCATGGAAACGGGAACCTTATAGTTTTCACCGATGGGAGCATCAGTGACTTGCAGTCCGTTACCAAGGTCGCAGGACGACAGACGAACTAGCTTACTCGTTAGGCGGTCTTACCGGCTGCGATCTCTTTCTCGAGTTCCTTCTGCCGATCGTTCAACATGTTGAGACGGAGCTGCCAGCGATGCAGTTGAATGTTGAGCTGGTTGATGTGGCCGGTGACTTCAGTGCGTTGTGATTCGTTTTCTTTAAGACGACGCTTAACGTCAGCGAGCGGGTCGTTAGGCTGAGTGATGTTCGCAGCATTTGCTGGTGGTGCAGCTGCCGGCGGTGGTGTTGCAGTTGTGGGCGAAGCAGCCTTCGGCGGTATCGAAGGAGAAGGCGGCGGTGTTGGCTGCGTGGCGCCGGATGCGGCACCTTCAATGACTGATCGCGGAATGCGAATGGATTTTCGACAGCGTTTGCAATCCAGCAGCTTGATGCTCGGTATGGCCGCGGAATCAATTACGACCGGCGCCGAGCAATGAGGACAATCGAAGCGAATTTCCTTGCTCACCGTTCCAGTTTCTGATGCGCCACCGTTCTGCATCCATAGTGAGCGATAGCAGTCATTATACCATTGCCCCGTTAGAGTCAGCGTGACGCAATAGAAGAAATTTCACTGCCATTTTTTGCGTCAGGGTGGCCCGTTTGAATTTGAAGATCGCGTGGCTGAATGCTCGCAAGTCGCTTATTGTTAGCAGTTAACGCGCCATGGTGAATTGGCGGAACATCCCCTGCTAAATCGGGCGCGGAGGATTATTATTAATGGCTAAAGTTTTAGGAATCGACCTGGGCACCACGAACTCGTGCATGTCTGTCATGGAAGGTGGCGACCCGGTCGTGCTGGAAAATTCCGAGGGCGCGCGCACGACGCCGTCGGTCGTTGCATTTACAAAAAGCGGTGAACGCATTGTCGGTCAGGCGGCGAAGCGCCAGGCGGTGACGAACCCGCAGAACACGGTTTTCTCGATCAAGCGTTTCATGGGACGGAAGTTCGATGAGGTCGGCGAGGAACAAAAACGCGTTCCGTACAAAATCGTCAAAGCGGCGAATGGCGACGCGCATGTGCAGGTGGAAGTGAGCGGACAGCGAAAGACTTTTTCGCCGCCCGAAATTTCCGCAATGATTTTGTCGAAACTCAAAGCCGACGCGGAAGCGAAGCTCGGTGAGAAGATCACGCAGGCAGTAATCACGGTGCCGGCGTATTTCAACGACTCGCAACGCAACGCGACGAAAGATGCTGGCAAGATCGCCGGTCTCGAAGTGCTTCGCATTATCAATGAGCCGACCGCAGCATCGCTTGCCTACGGTCTCGATAAGAAGAAAGACGAGAAGATTGCCGTTTACGATTTGGGTGGCGGCACGTTCGACATTTCCGTTCTCGAAATCGGCGATGGCGTTTTCGAAGTGAA
>DASTMV010000057.1:0-3684 GCA_035713885.1 Candidatus Udaeobacter sp.
TCATCTTGGGCGTCGGATGTCGCAGAAGATTCGACAATTCCTCAGCTGATTTTTTTGCAATCGCTCCAGCTAGCTTTGGCCCGGCCGCAGTACCGACGCCGTTTTCACCGTGGCATGCGTCACACGATTCGCTTTCGTAAACTTTTTTTCCAGCGGCTGCGAGTGGGTCGACGACTGTGACAACAGGCGCGGACAACGACGTAGCCGCGCCTTCTGGTTCGAATGGTTCGCGCATGAATTGATCAACCTCTTCACGCTGCTTTGCGACCTGCTGCGCTATGCTCGGGTCGCGGCGATCGTCGCGAACGCTCATCAGCCCCATGGCGACGAACCCAGCGAGAATCAGAACAAAAACGCCAACCGCGATTGGTCGCCGCCACGCTCGACGCTCGAGTCGGCGGTCAATGAACGGAACGAAAACCAGTAACGCAGCCGTGATCGTCGGAATGACGATGATTCCGATAATCGCATAAGGTCCGCGCCAGTATTTGAGCCACTGGAAAATGGGCAGGTAGTACCATTCTGGCCGAGGAATGTATTGCGTGTCAGCTGGATTAGCTTTCGGCCCGAGTTCGGTCGGCGCAAAATGCGCGAGCGAGCCGAGGATCAGGATCATCACCAGGGCGACGATGGTGTCCATCACGACCTGGCGCGGATAAAACCGCTGCGTCGGCAGTTTCGGATTTACGGGATCTTCACTAGGTGGGCCCGCCGCACCGGCTTTTCGAAAGAGATAAACGTGCGTTGCGATGAACGCGATGAGCACCGCTGGAATAATAAAGACATGCGCAACAAAAAATCGCGAAACGGTGAGCGTGCCCATCTCATCGCCGCCGCGCATAAACCGTTTCAACCATGTGCCAACGAGAGGAACGTCCGATGCCATGTTCGTCCCAACCGTCGTGGCAAAGTAAGCCTTTTGGTCCCACGGTAACAGGTAGCCGGTGAATGCCATGGCAAGCATTAAAGCCAGCAGAACGCATCCTGAAATCCAGAGAAGTTCGCGGCGCCCTTTGTACGCGCCATAAAGATAAGTTTGCGTCAGGTGCAGAAGCAGCACGATGACGACGGCGCTTGAACCATAGGCATGCAGGCTGCGCAGAAACGAGCCACCGGTCACTTCCTTAACGATGTAGGCAACAGTCGTATGCGCACTCGTGGCCGATGGCACGTAGTATAACGCAAGAAAAATTCCAGTGATCGTTTGCGAAATGAAAAGAAACAACAAGACGGAACCGAAGACGTAAGCCCACCGTGCGCCGCCGGGAATCGGTTCATCGAGGGCTTCGTGCAGAATTGAGCCGACGCCGACGCGAACGTCTAACCACTTGTAGAGGCGCTGTCGAAGGGTGGCCTGCTGAGGCTCCGTACTCGGTTCCGGCTCGTTCCGTTTTGGCATTGTCGAAATTACGAGAGCGGTTCTTTCGTCGAAATCAGTTGACGGAAATACCGATAGCGGACCTTGAGCATTCCATTCTCGACCTTGCTTTCGAGATCATCCATTGAGCGTGGCGCCGGACCCGAAACCTTGGTGCCATCCATCCTAAAGACTGCTACGTGGCATGGACAAATGAATTCCTGCTTAGTCTCATTCCAAGGGATTGAACATCCGAGATGTGGACAAATCGGTGACAGAATTCGGACTGTCCCATTCTTCGGCGGCAGCACGTAAACTGCCTTTTCAGAAATGATCTTTCTCCACGCATCGCGCTGCTCGACCTTTATCAACCGTTTCGCCGGCGCAGTGAGCGAGGCGAATTCGTCAATTCTCCCAACATCCGACCATCCGATTTCGGTCGTCTTGGTAAGGAGGGGATGCAGAGCAAATCGAATAAGTGGCACCGAAAGGGCGGCGCCCATCACGACAGTTCCAAAGCCGAGCAGCACACCGAGAAACGAGCGCCGAGTTACTGAGTCTTCATGTGGAATAATCGCAGGCGCGCGGTCGGCTTGGCTCATCGGAATAATCAGCCGCTATCAAAAATGAATTGGCGCGCCTTTGCAATAGTGCTGGAAAATTTTCCGTAAAAATGCGTAGTCGGTAGCTCTGGCGTTCTTGCTTTCGTTCGGCTTGTTCACTTTCCGACGGTCATTTGCGAGCAATTTTTGCAATGCAAAACACAAAGTACGGCAAGCGGCCTGTCCCGCTACCGGCTAACCTCATCGCCAAAAGGAGATATTTATGAGAAACCAGAATCTGATCTCAATGATTTATGCAAGGCTTGAGAAGTCCAGTGAAGCAGCCGAGAAGGCCGCGCAAACAAACCCACGTCTATACACGCCCGCCGGTGGCTGCGATTGCGAGCGATGGGGACAGACCTGCGCTACTGATCACGACCAACAAAAATTTGGACTGCCGCGGACATGCGGAATACAAATTAAGTAACTTATGGTCATTAACGCAGGCGAATACGTTCACATTATTCACCGGCAGCGCTTTCTGAGTGATGTGCAGCGTCATTTTGTCGGCACGGTGGAAGGGCACGAAGGCAATCTCATTCGCGTGAAAGGTTACCTTTTCGCGATGGATTCCTCGCATAGCCATTTCGTCCGGCGCGAACAGATCCGGACCCGCGTTGTGGCGCTCGATGATGCTGTCATCGTCAACGTGCTTCCTGCGCACGTAAAAATCGACCATATCACTTACACGTATCGGTCGAATGGTGATATTCACCTAACGGATGGGACTGACTGGCATTTCGACATTACTCATCTGTAGTCTTAGAGGCGTCGCGACGAATGAACCGCGCAGTAATGTTGCGCTCCACCTCTACCAACTGACGCCATGGATCTGACGACCAACTATCTCGGACTCTCCCTCCGCTCGCCTTTGGTGCCATCAGCTTCACCGCTGTCCGAGGATTTGGACAAGATTAAAAAGATGGAGCAAGCGGGAGCATCTGCGGTCGTCTTGTATTCATTGTTTGAGGAGGAAATTGAAGCCGTACCGCCAGAATGGCGGGTCGGCCCGACTAAGTACCTCGAGCAGATCACCAAAGCCAAGCGCACTGTCGGTGTTCCCATTATCGCCAGCCTCAATTGCACCACGCTAGGCGGTTGGATCAGCTACGCTCGGCAAATTGCGGAAGCAGGTGCCGATGGCATGGAATTGAATATCTACAGTATACCCACTCGACTCGATGTCCCCGGCCGTACAATCGAAGAAACGTACGTCGATATTGTTCGAACAGTGCGCGCAGCTACCAAAATCCCACTGGCGGTAAAACTCAGCCCGTACTTTAGCAATTTCGCAAACATGGCGCAGCGCTTCGATGAGTTGGGGGCAGACGCACTTGTTTTGTTCAACCGATTTTACCAGCCCGACATCGACCTCGCGAAGGCGGAGTTGACACCGAATCTCACTCTTAGTGTGCCCGCTGATATGCGCCTGGCACTGCATTGGATTGGGATAGTTTACGGGAAAATTCGCGCCAATCTCGCCGCGACGAGCGGCATTTATCAGGCATACGACGTAATCAAGATGACCATGGCCGGGGCAGACGTGACGATGCTTTGCAGCGCCCTGATGCGTTATGGCATCGAGCATATTCAAAAAATCGAAATGGAGACCGCGACGTGGCTGGCGGAGCACGGACACAGTTCCCTAGCCGAAATTAAAGGGACAATGAGTCAAAAAAAATGTCGGGATCCCAGCGCCTTCGAACGCGCGCAATATGTGCGCGG
>DASTMV010000058.1:0-8448 GCA_035713885.1 Candidatus Udaeobacter sp.
ATTCGTATCACGCTAACCACGATTTGCGGAACTGATCTGCACATTCTGCGCGGGGAATATCCCGTTAAACCCGGACTTGTGATCGGACACGAACCGGTCGGCGTGATCGAAGAAGTAGATGAGGGTCTGACCGGTTACAAAGTTGGTGATCGCGTGCTCGTCGGCGCGATCACCCCATGCGGTCAATGCAGAGCTTGCCTGTCCGGCCAGTGGGCGCAATGCGGACACGGCGAAGGAATCGAAGCGATTGGCGGGTGGCGCTTCGGCAACACCATCAATGGCGCGCAGGCGGAATATCTACTTGTTCCAAATGCGCAGGCAAATCTCGCGAAAATTCCCCAGGACCTAACTGACGAACAGGTGGTCTTGCTTGCTGATATCGCTTCGACCGGATTCAGCGGCGCAGAATCAGCGAACATTCGCATCGGCGACACAGTTGTCGTGTTTGCGCAGGGACCAATCGGTTTGTGCGCAACAGCAGGCGCAAAATTGATGGGTGCCTCATTCATCGTGACTGTGGAAAGCGATCCCGTCCGAATGAAAATGTCGAAGCGAATGGGTGCCGACGTCGTGCTCGATCCAAGGCAGTGCGATGTCGTTGCCGAAATTAAGAAGCTCACGGGAGGCGGCGCCGATGTGGCGATTGAAGCGCTGGGGCTTCAAGAGACATTTGAAAATTGTCTTCGTTGTCTCCGTGCCGGCGGGACTTTGAGCAGCCTCGGTGTGTACTCGGGAAAACTCCAAGTCCCCTACGATGCGTTCGCTGCGGGTATCGGTGATTACAAGATCGTGACCACCCTTTGTCCCGGCGGTAAAGAACGGATGCGCCGTTTGATGTCGATGGTTCAATCGAAGCGTTTTGATGCGACGCCACTGCTGACGCACAGTTTCAAGCTCGATCAAATCGTTGAAGCGTACGACCTTTTTGGTTCGCGTCACGAAGGCTGCCTGAAGGTCGCCATCCAGCCATGAGGATTTCGGCTTGAATGCCGAATCCAGCGAGGCATGAAACGCATCCTGACCTTGACCGTTAATCCTGCGATTGATGCGAGTTGTTCGGTCGAAGCGGTGTTTCCCGATCATAAATTGCGTTCGGGCCCGGTTTGTCATGAACCTGGCGGTGGCGGCGTGAATGTCTCGCGGGCAATTCGCAATCTCGGCGGCGAATCGACTGTGTTTTATCTCGGCGGGGGACCCAGCGGTCAAATGCTTGGATTATTGCTGGACCGCGAAGGATTGATGCACGAGGCCATATCAATTGAAGATTGGACGCGGGAAAACCTCACGGTGACAGAACGGACCACTGGGGCGGAATATCGTTTCGTTACGCCGGGTCCGAATTTACACGCAGAGGAATGGGAAGCTTGTCTGGCAAAGATCGGCGATCTCGATCCCATGCCGGACTTTGTTGTGGCGAGCGGCAGTCTGCCGCCAGGTGCGCCGGCTGATTTCTACGGCCGTCTAGCGAAGGTGGTTTCCGCCAAAATCAGCCGTTTTGTTCTCGATAGCTCTGGCGTAGCACTGGCCGAAGGTTTGCGCAGCAGGAGTGTTTATCTGACGAAGCCAAGCCTGCGCGAGTTACGCGGGGTGGTCGTAGGTGAACTGATCCATGAAAACGAACAAGAAAAAGCAGCCATGGAGATGGTGAAAACCGAGCAGGCTCAAATTGTTGTAGTGTCGTTAGGCGCAGCGGGCGCGCTTCTCGTAACAGCGAAAGGATACGAACGAATTCCGGCACCGGCTGTCCCAGTCAAAAGCAAAGTGGGCGCTGGGGACAGTATGGTCGCGGGCATTGTGTTAGGTCTGGCTCGGGACATGACCGTCCGCGAGGCCGTCTGTCTAGGAATCGCGTGCGGCAGCGCCACTGTAATGATGCCCGGAACCCAGCTTTGTCGTCGCGAAGACGTCGAGCGCCTTTTCGGGCAGATCACCGGGAGGACATAAAATGCGCCGCAATTCGCAATTCCTGCAGAGTAAAATGGCCCTTTGTGCCGCATAAGAACCGCATTGAAGAGCACAACTTTACACCCGGCATCCAAACATCAGGTGCAGTCGCAGGAGGTAAAACCGTCATACATCAAATGGTTCCGCGAGATCGGAATTGAAGATGTGCCGCTCGTCGGCGGTAAAACGGCCTCGTTAGGCGAAATGTTTCGCGAACTCGCGCCGCAGGGAGTCAAAGTGCCGGACGGCTTTGCCATCACCGCTGCCGCTTACTGGCACCTTCTCCGCGAGACTAGACTCGATCAATTTATGGAGACGCAACTTCTCGGTCTTGACGCCAACGACGTAAAGCAGCTGCAAAGAAGCGGCGCGGCCATTCGAGACGCATTTCTGGCAGCGAAACTGCCGATCGATTTGCGCCGGGAGATCCTGGAAGCTTACGATCTGTTATGCCAGCACTCCGATGCGCCCATTTCCGTCGCAGTCCGAAGCAGCGCAACGGCGGAAGATTTGCCTGAGGCCAGTTTCGCCGGCGCTCAGGAAACGTTCCTGAATGTGGTTGGCGCCGATCGCGTGATCGAAGCGTGCCGGCGCTGTTATGCATCGCTTTTTACGGACCGTGCAATTTCGTACCGGGCTGAGCGGAAGTTCGCCCATGATAAAGTCGGTCTGTCAATTGCCGTGCAGACGATGGTCCATTCGGATGTTGGCAGTTCGGGAGTTATTTTTACAATCGATACCGAGACTGGATTTCGCGACGCGGTATTAATCAACGCTTCCTACGGTCTAGGAGAAAACGTCGTAAAGGGCTTCGTCAATCCGGATGAGTTCTGCGTATTCAAACCGACGCTGAAGAGCGGCTTTCGTCCGATCCTGCAAAAAGTTGCCGGCAGCAAGGAATTGAAACTAGTCTATGACAACGCTGGTGCCGGCGGCGCGCGCAATATTCCAGTCCCGCCCCAAGACCGGCGGCGTTTCTCCATTTCGGATGACGAAATTCTCCAGCTCGCGCGCTGGGCATGCGTGATCGAAGAACATTACAGCACAAAGAATGGTCGCCCGACTCCAATGGACGTCGAATTCGCCAAGGACGGTCGCACTGGTGATTTATTCATACTTCAGGCACGCCCCGAAACGGTGGAGTCGCGGAAGGACACGGCTGTGATCGAACAGTACCGTCTCAAATCGCGTGGGTTAATTTTGATTCGGGGCCGAAGTGTCGGAACAAAAATCGCGAGCGGCGCAGTGCGAGTGATAGCCGATCTCAAACATCTCGATGATTTTCAGGAAGGCGAGATTTTGGTCGCCGATAAGACCGATCCTGATTGGGAACCGATCATGAAGAAGGCGGCCGCGATCGTGACCAATCGCGGGGGTCGGACGTGCCACGCAGCAATAGTAAGTAGGGAGCTTGGCGTTCCGGCAATTGTGGGCACGGAACATGGCACAGAGTTGTTGCGCAATGGGCAGAGCGTCACCGTCTCATGCGCACAGGGTGATATCGGTTTTGTTTTTGAGGGGAAGCTACCGTTTGAAGTGCAACGCACTAATCTGAAGGATCTGCCGCGACCGCGCACCAAAGTGATGATGAACATCGCGAACCCCGAGGAAGCATTCGCACTCTCCTTTATTCCGAATGATGGCGTAGGTTTAGCGCGCGAAGAGTTCATCATCAGTAACTACATTAGAGTGCACCCGCTGGCGCTGATTGATTACGCAAAAATCAACGATCCCGCGGTCAAAGCGAATATCGATAAGTTAACGGCCGGTTACGATGACAAACCGCAGTTCTTCGTGGACAAGCTTGCGCAAGGCGTCGCCATGATCGCTGCCGCATTCTATCCGAAGGATGTGATCGTTCGGTTGAGCGATTTCAAAACGAACGAATATGCAAATCTGATCGGTGGCCATCCATACGAGCCAGTGGAAGAAAATCCGATGCTCGGTTTCCGAGGCGCATCGCGCTATTACAACGAGCGTTATCGAGCGGGTTTCGCGCTCGAATGCCGCGCGATAAAGAAAGTGCGCGAAGAGATGGGCCTAACGAACGTGAAGCTGATGATTCCATTTTGCCGTACTGTGGACGAAGGACGCAAAGTCCTCGCGGAGCTGGAAAAACATAGCCTCAAGCGCGGCGACGCTAACCTCGAAGTTTATGTAATGTGCGAAATTCCCAGCAACGTCATTCTAGCGAATGAGTTCGCGGAGATCTTTGACGGCTTTAGCATAGGTTCGAACGATCTTACCCAACTCGTACTCGGTGTGGATCGCGACAGCCAAATCGTGGCCGGGATTTTCGACGAACGAAACGCCGCCGTGAAAAAGATGATCGCCCAGGTAATTGCTGCCGCACACGCGAAAAATCGCAAGATCGGCATCTGCGGCCAGGCGCCGAGCGATTATCCCGAGTTCGTGCAGTTTCTGGTTGAACGAGGCATCGACAGCATCTCGTTAAACGCCGATACGGTTACTAAAACAACGATGGCAATTTTGGAGAAAGAGGAAGAACAAGGCCAACTCAAGGAAGAGAGGAAAAAGTGAAGACGATAACGAAGAATCAGTGCTTCGCGCGTGGTCGGCTTCCACACGACGTAAAGAGGGACGCGAGCATGACGATGATTAAAACCAGTTAACAGGTTAACTGGATCTGGCGCCGCGTGCCGGCCCAAAGCCCAACGACTATGATCGATATTTTTCTAGGGCAACTTCGGTGCGTTAATGATGGGTTCGGGCCCAGTCAACGCTTTGAGAAAGGCAACCAAGTCTTTCATTTCCCCGTCACTTAGACCGAGCGGTTTGATCAGCGGGTCAAGGTTGGAGTTCGGAAGCCCTCCCTTGTTATGGAGCTCAACGACCGCTTCTAAGCTCGGCGTCTGTCCGTCGTGCATATACGGGTAAGTGTTCGCGACGTTGCGTAGTCCCGGTGTTTTGAACTTGCCCCGATCTTTAGGGTCTTTCGTAACGGCTTCGCGGCCGACGTCCGGCTTCGCGGCGTTCATTCCAATGCCCAAATTGTGGAAGCCCTGATCCGAGAACAATGGTCCATTGTGACAGGCAACGCACGTTCCTTTGCCGTTGAAAATCTTCATTCCACGCAGTGCTTCAGCGCTGAGCGCTTTTTTGTCGCCTGCCAGAAACCGATCGTACGGAGATGGTCCGGAAACGATGGTCCTCTCAAATGAGGCGATGGCTTTCGCAATTCCGTCAGTCGTAACATCGGAATGGAAGACCTCTTGAAACTGATCCTGGTAGCCGGAAATCGCATTGAGCTTGCGCACGACATTCTCCAGCGTTTCCCCCATCTCCACTGGGTTATGGATTGGACCGAGTGCCTGCTCCTCCAGAGAACCGGCTCGCCCATCCCAAAATTGGTATTTCATGTAGCCAGAATTGACGATAGTTCCAGAGTTGCGATTTCCGACTTGTCCCCCAATTCCTGTGTCCGTCGCATCGTGTCCAGCCCATCCGGTTTTAGGATCGTGACAGGTCGCACAACTAATCTGGTTGTTAGCTGAAAGCCGGCCGTCAAAGTAAAGCTGCTGCCCAAGTTTGATTTTGGCATCGCCCTGCGGGTTATCCGCGGGAGCGGGCATCGGCGGAAGCGGGCCACGGCCAGTGGGTGCGGGCTGCGCTAAAGCTTTAAGAAAAACCACGCCACCAAAGAGGACCAACATAGCTACTCCGATGCAGCTAGGTCCCCGTCGCGCGCATCCGCTCAAACAGACCTGACAGTTCATAAAGTTATAAAGATGGCAGAAACAAACATCGGCTTCTGCCGAGTGCAAGGTCGCGCCAAGAAAGGTATGATTTATGGATTGTTGGTGCAAAACTGTTCGCGCACACACACGCGGTACGTGTGCGTCGCAGCCGAAGCGACGTTATATGGTTTCAATGTCTCGAACCTAACTTTGCCATGTTTGCGTCACCTCGATTGCCCTTGTAGGCATGTTACAAGATTCGGAGAAGCGCGCCGGCAGGCTATTTTTCTCGCTCGATTAGGCGAAACCGAGATATTTTCCTGCTACGCAAGTTATTTGCAAAGCGGAAAAGAACGCTAAACATGTGAACCAACGGCCAATCATAACTGGAACAGATTTTTCAGCCGCCGCGACAGAGGCGGTTGATATTGCGTCGGCACTGGCGAGACGCCTCGACACAAGACTTGTTCTTGTCCACGTCGACGAATCTTACGGAATAGCAGCAGTGGATTCCCAATTGTTCGATGCGGCGGTTGCACACGGACGTCCCGAACTCGATCGGATCGCGGACCGTTTGCGAGGGCTGGGAGTAAATGTGGAAGAGAAGCTTTTTTGCGGTTCTGCTTTTGATAAATTGGCAACAGCCGCAACAGAATCCCGAGCACAGCTCATCGTCGTTGGCGCCGTCGGGCACGGTCTCGTTAGGCGATTGTTCGTGGGAAGCGTTGCTGAGCGGACGGCAGAGACTTCGGCTGTTCCAACTTTGGTGGTGCGTCCTGATAACAGGTTACCTTCCTGGATTCGGGGTGACCACGTACTCAAGGTCCTCGTGGGATATGATTTCTCCCCCGCGAGCGATGCCGCGCTAGCTTGGGTAAATCAACTCCAAAAAATCGGCAATTGCCAAATCACTGTACTTTACACTAACTGGCCCCCGGATGAGGCGCGCCGGCTTGGATATGAAGGGCCGCTTCCGCTGACGGTAAATCCGACAAGGATTCAGAAGAATCTTGAGCGCGATCTGAACAAACGCGTTGGGAAATTTCTGCCGAAGCGGAAAGCAATCGCCATTGTCGAGCCCGGCTGGGGAAATCCGGAAGGATACCTGTTCGAAATGGCAAGCCGCCAACGTGTGGATCTGATCGTGGTCGGTTCACATCAGCGACATGGTTTGGGCCGTGTGCTTCTGGGATCGGTTTCTCGTGCCATTTTGCATCATGCAAAGGTTTCAGTGGTGGTCGTCCCGCCGGCCGAAAGAGCCACGCGAAAACGCCGAAATTGAAGACAAAACCATCTAGGCGAAGCCGCTTCAGCGCGAAACCCAAGCGCATTTTGGTTCCGGTCGACTTTTCCGACTCATCCGCGGCGGCATTGCACTATGCTTCACAACGGGCGGCTGAATACGGTGGATCGTTGATCGTTGTGCATGTTGTTCCGGCTGATTACGGTTGGCTCGGAATCGGTCGCAACGAATTGGCTAACCTGGATCGCTCATTGCAAGAGCGAGCTGTGGATCAATTGCGAGGGTTTGCCAATAAACACGTAGCTCACGATGTCGATGCGGACTTGGAAGTTCGAATCGGCCATCCGGCAGAGGAGATTGTTGCAGGGGCGAATCAATCCAAATGCAATGTGATTGTCATGGCGACGCATGGACTTACCGGGCTCGACCGCTATCTCATCGGCAGCGTTGCCGATCGTGTCGCGCGACTGGCTCCATGCCCGGTGTTTCTAATCCCCCCTGGTAGAGGTCCGATTGCTGGAACACGACCATCCCAGGTTCTGCGATTCAAACACAAATCGAAGCGACGACGTTAGGGTTGCCTATACCTTCTGCGGCCATGCGATCCGGTCGTGCCCCTGGCTGGCATCATGCGAACATCGACGAGGTCGTCCGGAGTTTTAGAATCAATCTTGCAAACGGCCTTTCCTCCGACGAGGTCGAATGCCGAGCAAAAGAATACGGACCAAATGAGTTGGTGGAAGCGCCGCCTCCACGCTGGTGGTTAAAGCTGCTCAACCAGTTCAATCAATTGGTCATTTGGATCCTTATCGCCGCAACGATTCTTTCAGCAGTCCTGGGCGATTGGCTGGAAGCAGCAGCGATTCTGGCAATCGTGATGTTGAACACACTGCTGGGATTCTTTCAGGAACAAAAGGCCGAGAAAGCGCTTTCTTCGCTCAAAAAGCTTTCCCCTCCTGTCGCCAAAGTAATCAGGGACGGCTCACTGCACTCTGTCGCAGCGGCAACACTCGTCCCAGGCGACGTCATTGAACTCGAGGCGGGAGCTCGCATCCCGGCAGACGCGCGACTGGTTAGAACGTTTGAATTGAAAACGCAGGAGGCCGCTCTCACTGGTGAATCGCTACCCGTCGAAAAGGACAGCGTTGCGGTGCTGCCAAAGCAGATTGGTATCGCTGAGCGCGCCAATATGGTCTTCGCAGGAACCACAGCCGTCGCAGGCAAAGGACGTGGCGTGGTCGTCGCGACCGGAATGAACACCGAACTGGGACGGATCGCGGGATTCCTGAAAACAGAAGAACACGAGACAACACCACTCCAGAGGCGCCTGGCAGAGTTAGGTCGCATGTTGATTGCGGGCTGTCTCGCTCTGGTGGCAATTATTTTCGCTTTGCAGCTGGTCCATGGTGAAAGTCTGGCACAAACATTTCTGATCGCCGTGAGCCTCGCTGTGGCGGCGGTGCCTGAAGGATTACCAGTAGTAGTGACGATTGCGCTTGCGCTGGGTTTGCAGCGGATGGTGAAACGAAATGCGCTCATTCGACGGTTGGCCAGTGTAGAAAC
>DASTMV010000059.1:0-7575 GCA_035713885.1 Candidatus Udaeobacter sp.
GTTGACGATCACGAAGACACCTGCTCTGCCCTTCAGAAATTATTAGCGCGCCGTGGGCACCTGGTCACCGTGACGCACAATGTGCGATCGGCCATGGAAGCTTCTGCGCACAACCAATTCGATCTGCTCATCAGCGATATCTCTCTGCCGGACGGAACCGGCATCGATCTGATGACGCAATTGCGAGCGACTTCCAAAATTCCTGGAATTGCAATCAGCGGTTTTGGCAATAACGGTGATATAGAACGAAGTTTGCGGGCCGGATTCTCCGAGCATCTCATCAAACCTATCAAGCTCGACAATCTCGAAGCCGCAATTGAGCGGGCGCTTAGCCAAATATGGCCCGTTCGTTAGAAAGGTAATGTTTTAGAGAAGTCATTGAGACGGCGTTTTCAGCGGCGGTTCAACGCGCAGTTGCGCGTCGACGCGTGAGTCTTTCTGCGTGATAACTGTCTCCTTGGCGGAGATGACCAGCTAAAGAGGATGTTTCATCAAAATGCGCCTTCTGGATCTACGAATCGAGGACATCGCTTTTGGCGGAAAAGGTGTTGCGCGGGAACAAGGCAAGGCCGTCTTTGTTCCTTACACGATTGAGGGAGAGCTGGTTTCGGCGGAAATTATCCGAGAGAAAAGGCAGTTTGCCGAAGCAGATTTGGTTGAAGTTAGAGATAGTTCTCCGCATCGTGTCGCTTCAAAATGCCCATATTTCGGCCGCTGCGGCGGGTGCGCGTACCAGCACATCGATTATGGGCATCAGCTTTCGATTAAATGGCGACAGGTACGCGATGCGTTGCAACGAATCGGCAAACTCAAGGAGATTCCGATGCGGCCGATAATTCCATCGCCGAGGGAATATGCCTATCGCAACCGGATTACTGTGCACGCGGAGGAGGGCGTCATCGGTTTCTTTCGTCGCGAATCGCATCGGCTAATCAGCGTCGAGCATTGCCCAATTTCGCGCGACGAAGTCAACCGCGCTTTGGCTGATTTGCGCGCACAAACGTATGTGCGCGACGGGCACTACACGGTTCGGGCCGCATCCGAAACACGCATTTTTTCGCAGGTTAATGACGAGGTCGCAAACAAATTGCGTGATTTGGTTCTCAAGTTGCTCACGCCGAATCAGGAGTTGCTAATAGATGCTTACTGTGGCGCCGGATTCTTCGCTAAGGCATTGCTTGACAACTTTGAGCGCGTGATTGGAATTGATTGGGACCAGTTTGCAATCGCTGCGGCACAACAGAACGCGACTGACAAGGAGACGTATATTGCCGGCGACGTAGAAGCTGAGTTGCTAAAGCTAGCGGTGGTTCACATGGATGGCCCGGAGCGCGCGAATAACACTTCTAGTGAGCGATTGAGGTCAATCGCTCCTATCACACTTATTGTCGATCCGCCGGCAACGGGCCTCAGCAGAGAAGTTCGCAATGCCATTGTTGGCCTTGCTCCAGACACATTACTTTATGTTTCATGCAATCCGCCCACACTCGCGCGGGATGTGAGAGACTTCGACGATCGATTCATTGTGGATTCCGTCACGCCGCTGGACATGTTCCCACAAACTGCCGAGATCGAAGTTGTGGCGCATCTGCGTGCGATGCCGCAAAGTAGAGGGCGAAACCGCGGCCTGGCGTTTCGGCAATAAAGCAGGCGCTGGCCTACTCGAGTTTCGTTGACGGATATTGCGACTACAAGTCCAATGGTTGGATGGTCTGTTTTCTAAGTCTCGCCAAGGGAGGTCTGGCCTGGCTCATCATGCTGCCATTCGGCGTCTTGCTGCTGGCAATCGCACTTGGCCCAATAATCGCGCAACATCATTGGGAGCGACATTACCACAAGCTTTGCATTCTCCTGGCAGGCGTTGTCTGTGTTTATTACGTCTCTGTTGTCAGAGAGCCGGCGCGCGTTCTGCACGCCAGCATTGATTACGTGGCCTTCATGATCGTTGTCGGCTCCTTCTTCGTTGTCTCGAGTGGAATTTACCTGCGCGCCAAAGGACCGAGCAGCCCGGTCCGAAACACGTTGTTTCTCTTGTTCGGCGCGGTGTTGGCAAATCTGATCGGCACAATTGGGGCGTCATTGTTGCTTATTCGCCCCTGGATTGCGATGAACCGGGGCCGGATCGCGCCGATGCACGTCGTGTTTTTCATTTTCTTAGTGAGTAACATTGGCGGCGCGCTTTTACCGGTCGGTCCACCATTGATCCTCGGGTTTCTCAAAGGTGTGCCGTTCAGTTGGACCCCGCAACATTGCTGGCGGCAATGGCTAATAACGGTCGCAATCGTTCTTTTCGTATTCGTCGTTTTGGATGTGATCAATCTTCGCGCTAGCAGGAAAACCGTTCATGAGGCAGAGCTGACTTCATGGCGATGCGAAGGCGTCCACAATTTCCTTTTTTTGTTTGCCATTTTAGCCGCCCTGATCGCGGTGCCGGCGGGATGGCGCGAACCACTGGTGATTCTGATTGCGCTCGGATCCTACCTGGGAACGCCCCAACGAATTCGCGACGCGAATCACTTTACGTTTGCGCCGCTTGCAGAAATCGGGTGGCTCTTTCTCGGCATTTTCGGGACGATGATTCCAGTTTTGGAATTAATGGAACTATCGGCAGGAAGGCTCGGACTAAACTCCGATCTGGCCTTCTTTTGGGCAACTGGACTGCTCTCGGCATTGCTTGACAATGCACCTACGTATCTTGCGTTTTTCGCCGCTGCTCTCGGGCGCTACGGCTTAAACACTAGCGATGTATCCCACGTTGCCAGATTCCTTTCGCAAAACGGCCGGGACCTTATCGCAATTTCATTGGGCGCGACTTTTTTTGGAGCCATTACTTACATCGGCAATGCGCCAAATCTGCTAGTGAAAACGATTGCTGAACACGCGCGTGTTCGCACTCCGAGTTTCATTGGTTATACCTGGAAATTTGCGCTTCCCGTCTTGGTGCCGGTATTTGTGTTGCTCTCGAGGCTGTTTTTTTCCCGATAGCCCCAGAGCTTCGCCCCCGGCGTTAATGTTCTTTTAACACTTTTCCGCAGCAGTTTAACTAACGCTCCGGCCAAAGTTCGCTGATCGTTTGGTCAATATGAGTGCGTTTATTATCGGCGGAATCATTCTAATCACCGCCGTGAACTGGCTTTATTCCCGTTTCTGTGACAACCGGCGTATCTGGCCCGCCGTGGCGAGAGCGCAAATTCCTGGCAGCGAAAAGCGATGGGGTACTAACACGGCAAAAGGTGAACCCCTCTAAGTTATCCATAACGTAGCGACCATGAATGACCTAATCTTCGTCGGAGTTATCATTCTGTTCTTCTTGATGAGCGTCCTTTATGTGCGCTTCTGCGACAAACTTTAAGTTATATGGGCACAATCGTTGTTAGCATTATCGCGCTGCTGCTTTTCGCTTACCTCTTCGTGGCAATGGTTCGCCCCGAAAGATTCTGAGGGAGAAATCATGCAAGCTTCAGGTTGGATTCAATTCGCCATTTATATCGTGGCGCTCGTGCTGATCACGAAGCCGATGGGGCTTTATTTGCTGCGAGTGCTCGATGCCAATGGCAAGACCTGGCTCGACCCGGTGTTTCGGCCGTTAGAGCTAGGGACTTATCGGCTTATGGGTGTCGACCCTAACAAGGAGCACGACTGGAAGCAGTACACGCTTGCCATGTTGATGTTCAGCCTGGTGGGTTGCCTTTTCACGTACGCAATTCTGCGTTTGCAGTATTTTCTGCCACTAAATCCGCAAAAACTCGCGGGAGTAACTCCGGATCTTTCTTTCAATACGGCAGTCAGCTTTACCACCAACACCAATTGGCAGGACTACGGCGGTGAATCCACCATGTCGTACTTCTCGCAAATGGTCGGACTCACGTTTCACAATTTTGTTTCTGCCGCAACAGGCATTGCTATCGCGGCGGCCTTGGTTCGAGGTATTGCACGGCACAGCTCACAAACGCTCGGCAATTTCTGGGTCGATCTGGTTCGCGTGACCTATTACCTGCTAGTCCCGGTTTGCCTTATTTTCGCAGTGTTCCTGGTCTCGCAGGGAATAATTCAGAATTTCAAGCCTTACACCAAAGCCGCTTTGGTCGAGCCGATGAAGGTCTCCGTCGCGAAGGTGGACAAAGACGGTAAGCCTGTGCTGGACGCAGCTGGAAAGCCGGTAATGGAGGAACAAACCGTCACCGAACAGAACATCGTGCAGGGTCCGATGGCGTCACAGATCGCGATTAAAATGCTTGGCACAAACGGCGGCGGATACGTCAACGCCAATGCGGCGCACCCATTCGAGAATCCGACGCCGCTTTCGAATTTCTTTCAGATGCTATCGATTTTTTCCATTGGCGCCGGACTGACTTATTACCTCGGCCGGATGGTAAAGAACCAGAAGCACGGCTGGACCGTATGGGCGGTGATGCTCGCGCTGTTTATTGGCGGCGTGATGTTCTGCTGGTGGGCTGAATCAAACGGCAACCCGATTCATCACAACCTCGGTGTTGCTGTAGCCGATGGAAACATGGAAGGCAAAGAAGTCCGATTTGGCATCTTCAATTCCTCGCTGTTTGCGACGATCACTACGGACGCTTCATGCGGCGCGGTGAACTCAATGCATGATTCGTTCACCCCGCTCGGTGGATTCGTGCCGTTGTTCAACATTCAGTTAGGCGAAATTATTTTCGGCGGTGTCGGAGCGGGACTTTACGGGATGCTCGTCTTTGTCGTGCTCGCCGTCTTCATCGCCGGCCTCATGGTCGGTCGCACGCCGGAATATCTCGGCAAAAAAATCGAATCATACGATGTCAAGATGGCGATGCTCGCCTTGTTGATCCTGGCAATCGATATTCTTGGTTTCGCCGCCTGGGCTGCAGTGAGCAAATGGGGACTGGCGGGGCTAAACAACAATGGTCCGCATGGCTTGAGCGAAATTCTTTACGCATTCAGCTCGACCACAGGTAACAACGGCAGCGCCTTCGCAGGACTAAGCGGCAACACGCCGTGGTATAACACAACGCTGGGCATTGCGATGTTGATAGGCCGTTTCCTGATGATTGTTCCAATCCTTGCTCTCGCGGGGTCGCTGGTTCAAAAGAAAGTCACTCCCGCTGGCGCAGGAACTTTTCCAGTTCACGGTGGCACCTTCTTTGTTTTGCTGATCGGTACGGTGATTTTGATCGGTGCCCTGAATTTTCTTCCGGCCCTGACGCTTGGACCGGTCGTCGAGCATTTCCTGATGCAAGGCGGAAAGCTCTTTTGAAGATCAGTTATCGATGAAACCAAAAGCTCGCTCTCTTTTCGATTGGAACATCGTTGGTCCGGCCATCGGGGACGCTTTCCAAAAGCTAAATCCGCGGCTGATGGTGAAGAACCCGGTCATGTTTGTGACCATGGTAGGCGCGGCGCTGACCACGGTTGGGATCTTTACAACGGAGGCATCTCTGCGCGGCTTCGTGACACAGTTGGCGGTGTGGCTCTGGTTTACAGTACTGTTCGCTAATTTCGCCGAGGCAATGGCCGAAGGCCGCGGCAAGGCGCAGGCGGCAGCCTTGCGCCGGATGCGCACAACTGCCATGGCTCGCCGATTGCAAAACGGCCGTGAACAGAAAGTTCCTGCTCAAATATTGCAAAAAGGCGACACCGTCGTCTGCGAAGCCGGCGATGTAATTCCTGCGGATGGCGATGTGGTTGAAGGGATCGCCAGCGTTGATGAGGCTGCGATCACCGGCGAATCGGCGCCCGTGATTCGCGAGAGTGGCGGCGACCGCTGCGCAGTTACTGGCGGCACGCGTGTATTGAGCGATCGAATTGTCATTCGAGTGACGATGGAGAAAGGCCAGGGCTTTCTCGAGCGGATGATCGCCCTGGTAGAAGGTGCGCAGCGTCAGAAAACGCCTAACGAAATCGCGCTCACTATTCTTCTTGCAGCGTTGACGTTTATTTTCCTGCTTGTGTGCGTCACGCTCAAACCGTTTGGCATTTATTCGGGGACAATATTTTCCATTCCCGTTCTGATTGCACTGTTGGTTTGTTTGATCCCGACAACGATTGGCGGATTACTCAGCGCGATTGGCATCGCCGGAATGGACCGCGTTCTTCAGCGCAATGTTCTGGCTATGAGCGGACGCGCAGTTGAGGCGGCGGGAGATGTCGATGTTCTGCTGCTCGACAAAACTGGAACAATTACGCTGGGCAATCGCATGGCCGTGGCGTTTCATCCTGCGCCCGGCGTCGAGCCTAACGATCTTGCCGCTTCCGCCCAGTTAAGCTCGCTGGCAGATGAAACGCCAGAAGGTCGGTCGATTGTCGTCTTGGCGAAGGAGAAATTCGGATTGCGCGCGCGGGAAATGCACGAACTGGAGGCGACGTTCGTGCCATTCACTGCGCAAACCCGCATGAGCGGTGTCGATCTCCATGCCAATGGGGCGCAACCGACCATGCGCATTCGCAAAGGCGCAGCCGACGCGGTGCGCGGCTTTATCGAATCAGCAGGCGGAATTTTTCCGCAACTCGTAACGAAAACAGTAGATGAGATCTCGCATCGTGGCGGCACGCCGCTCGTCGTCGCGTCCGATATGCTGACGCTGGGTACTGTTGAGCTAAAGGACGTGGTCAAAGGCGGAATCAAGGAACGCTTTGCGCAACTGCGCAAAATGGGAATCAAAACGGTGATGATCACCGGCGATAATCCGCTGACCGCCGGGGCCATTGCAGCAGAGGCTGGCGTGGATGACTTCATGGCGCAGGCGACGCCGGAACAAAAGCTCAAGCGCATCCGTCAGGAGCAAGCCGAAGGCCACCTCGTGGCCATGACGGGCGACGGCACGAATGACGCGCCGGCGCTGGCGCAAGCTGATGTGGGCGTTGCCATGAACACGGGCACGCAAGCGGCGCGCGAAGCTGGCAACATGGTCGATCTGGACAGCAACCCGACCAAGCTGCTCGACATCGTTGAAATTGGGAAACAGATGCTTATCACGCGCGGTTCGCTGACCACGTTCAGCATCGCGAACGATGTGGCAAAATATTTTGCAATCATTCCCGCAATGCTGATGGCCACCTTTCCAGCCATCGCGCCGCTGAACATCATGAACCTGCACAGCCCGACAAGCGCGATCCTGAGTGCAGTTATCTTCAATGCACTGGTCATTATCGCATTGATTCCGCTGGCGCTCCGGGGGGTCGCTTACAAGCCGATTGGCGCGTTGGCGATCCTGCAGCGCAACCTGCTCATCTACGGCCTGGGCGGTGTCATCGTGCCCTTCATCGGGATCAAGCTCATCGATCTGATCATCACCGGCATTCATCTCATCTAAGTATGAAAGCATTCTTTTCTGAAATTCGCGGTGCAGTCATTTCCACGCTGGTGCTGGCAGTGGTCTGCTGCGGATTGTATCCGCTCATTGTTTTAGGCATTTCACAGGCGCTGTTTCATGAAAAAGCGAACGGCAGTCTGATTGTCGATCACGGCACGGTGCATGGGTCGAAGTTACTGGCGCAAGGATTTACTGATGCCAAATATTTTCACCCACGCCCTTCCGCGGCGGGCAACGGCTATGACGCCATAAGTTCCGGCGGCAGCAA
>DASTMV010000060.1:0-17895 GCA_035713885.1 Candidatus Udaeobacter sp.
ATCGGGTATGTCCCAGTCTCCTGTGGTAGAGTTTGCAAACGAGCAAGCCACAACCGTAATGCTGGAATGTGTCGCGAAATGAGCGCCTGCGGCCTGAATCAGAGCGACTTTCTTAGCCAGAAAGATCGGATCCCAGTAGACTGGCATGGTAAGCCACTGGTTGTAGGTCGGGTGGTATTGGTTATCGTCAAAAAATGTGAAGGTTTGTACATCTGGATTTGCTTTAAGCCAGTCCGGAATGTTTATGCCTCCTGCATATATTCGCAGCAAAACTTGCTTTCCATGAGCCTCTGCTTTGGCAAGTTCAGTATCGATGGCCGACCAATCGTACACGCCTTCCACGCTTTCGATGTCCCCCCAGTTATCCCCAAGATCGAGACCCACAATACGCGGATCGTTGAGGATTAGATCTGGAAATCCATTGGCTTCCACAGCAGGCGTCGAAAAGATACCCTTTGGAATGGGAGGAACGGTCGCCTCCGCAACCGAAATGAGACCAATCATTACGAGACACAGACTGCTCCGAATCGTGGACAGTGAAATCCCGTTGATACATCGTTGGGGGGAACATGTATTCATAATTGTAAACTAGATTAATGTTGTAAGTCATAGGTTTTATGAAATCTTATTAATCCATGGAATCGGGGAAACGCCCTTAAGTTTCAAAAAAGATTCCCCTAAGAAATTCGTTAGTCTGCCGATGTCGTCGAACTGGTAGTCCTCATGAAAAGGTGTAAGCCCGCACACGCGAATCGCTGGCAATTTCCCAAGTTCTTCCGCGGAGAAACCGCTTCGGCCATTCGGTGGAAAGCGTAACGCATCGGTATCGCTAATAGCCGGTTCAATTCCGGAACCCGTGACACTGCCAGCAGGGCAACGATACTAATCGGCAAGCGCAATTCAGTGCGAACAACGTCATGCCCAATTTTTGCATTGATCCGCCAAGCTTGGTTTGTGTAAGTTCCGCCATGACAAAGAGACACGTAGTAACTTGTTTGATGGTCATCAGTTTTGCGGGCGCAAACTTATTCGTTGAAGCCGCTGATCCGGCAAATGGGGATCAGCCGTCGGTCGCACCCGGTGAGGCAATTTCAAAGCTCAAGGAGGGTAACGCCCGCTATACGAGTGGCAATCTGCAACATCCCGGGCAGACGACGGAACGGCGGGCAGAACTGACAAAAACTCAGCATCCGTTCGCCACAATTCTGAGTTGTTCGGATTCTCGTGTGCCGCCCGAGATCATATTTGATCAGGGGCTCGGCGATCTGTTCGTGGTCCGAGTGGCGGGAAACGTGATCAATGATGAGGGTCTGGGAAGCATCGAATACGCGGTCGATCATTTGGGTAGCCGGCTGATAGCAGTGCTCGGCCACCAGAGCTGCGGTGCTGTCAAAGCGGCGAGGGAAACGATCGCTGCTAAAGGGAAAGCTCCTGGCCATATTCAATCACTGGTCACAGCGATTAAACCGGCGGTGGAGGCAACGGCAACCGGCGATCTCGAGACAACCGTCAAAGCAAATGTTAAAAATGTCGTGGAGAGGCTCCGGTCATCCACGCCAGTTCTTAAAGCCAAAGTTGATTCCGGCCAAGTACGAGTAATTGGGGGTTACTACAGCCTCGATACCGGCGTCGTCACGTTTTTTGACGAGAAATAGACGTTGCGCCGGCGAGGAGGAGCCCTCCAGCATCGGCCTCGAGATTTTCCTCTGGCGACTAGAATGAGAGTGTGATCGTAATTCCCACATGAGCGTTATCGGGAATGTGGATAGCCTTTGGCGGTATCCCGTCAAGAGCATGCGGGGCGAAGAGCTGGACGAAGCCTTTGTCAGCTATTCCGGGATTTATGGCGATAGGGTTTTTGCATTCAGAAGTTCTGCGAATCATAAAGGATTTCCGTATTTTACAGGTCGCGAACAGCGAAGACTTCTTCAATATCAACCGCGCTTCCGCTACCCGGACAAGGCGGCGCGACCTGTCAATTTAATCGAAGCAGAGAGCAGAGACGCAAATCCTCTGATAGCAGATCTCGCAGAGTTAGTGGTCGATGTTGAAATGCCGAGTGGACAAACGGTCGCTATTGATGATCCGACGTTGATCGAGATGCTTCGTGCAGACATCGATCAAAAGCATCAGGTCAATCTGATGCAATCGCAGCGCGCTATGACCGATTGCCGTCCGGTGTCGATCTTTAGCTTGCAATCGGCGCAGCAACTCTCTGAAGAAACAGGCACGCCTGTAGATAAACGGCGATTCCGGGCGAACGTGTATGCGGACCTGGGGTCGGCGAAAGGCTTCGCCGAAAACGAACTTGTTGGCCGGTCAGTACGGATCGGACCGAAGGTGGTGATCACGATTCTCGAACGCGATCCTCGTTGTGTAATTATCACCCTCGATCCTGACACCGGGGAACAAGCCCCCGCAATACTGAAGAAACTTGCGCAAGCTCACGACGGTATGGCAGGCGTTTATGGCGCAGTGCTACAGGAAGGCCTGATACACAAAGGCGATTCGGTAGAATTGCTCTGATCTTTCATTAGACCTGTAGCCACACCCTCTAGGGGCGTTTTGGGAAAGCGCTAACCTCGGCAAAACGACGCATAGTCCTGTGGCTCATTGGTTAGGCCAAAATGTGCATTTTGCGCCTCACCCTTCTTTGCGCGAAAGACTCGTATAATGGCAAAAGGCGAAACGATTGAATCGTATGTGCCTGCGCGGTTGGACCGCTTGCCGTGGAGTTCATGGCATTGGCTGATCGTCATCTCGCTGGGTGCCACATGGATTCTAGATGGCCTCGAAGTGACATTGGCAGGAGCGTTAGGCGGCATTCTAACGCTTCCCCAAACGCTAGCGCTGACACCTGCTCGCGTGGGCGCAAGCGCTACCTGTTACCTCGCAGGTGCGGTCATCGGCGCGCTCCTCTTCGGTTATGGAACTGATCGCTTTGGGCGGAAGAAATTATTCTTCATTACGGTTGCCGTTTATCTGATCGGAACAGCCCTCTCCGCCTTTTCCTGGAATTTTTGGAGTTACGCGCTGTTTCGCGCGGTGACTGGCGCGGGTATCGGCGGTGAATACGCGGCAATCAACTCCGCGATTGACGAACTGATTCCGGCGCGTCTGCGCGGCCGGGTCGATCTGATAATCAACGGCTCGTACTGGATCGGTGCTGCATTGGGTGCAGCTGCCACGCTTGTGCTTCTTGACCCACGCTACGTGGTAGTCTGGCTGGGGTGGCGATTGGCTTTTGGAGTCGGGGCGACGCTTGGGCTTGTCGTGGTTTTCCTTCGCCGCTGGATTCCGGAGAGTCCGCGGTGGTTGATGATCCATGGTCACAATGATGAGGCGGAGCGGATCGTTGCGGCCGTGGAACGAAAGATTATGACGACACAAGGGAGTGCGATCAGTCACGGCAGAAGTGATTTGTTTATTACGCGCATCCGAACACGAACGCATACGCGGTGGCAGGAGATTTGGAGCACGATCGCCCATGAGCATCGTCAGCGCTCATTTCTTGGTCTTGTGCTGATAGCGACGCAGGCATTTTTCTACAACGCCATCTTTTTTACGTATGCACTGGTCCTGATGCATTTTTATTCCGTGTCCGAGAACAAGGTGGGTGCGTATCTCCTGCCATTCGCATTGGGAAATGTGCTGGGTCCCCTACTGCTTGGAGCTTTGTTTGACACCATCGGGCGCAAATCAATGATCACGATTACCTTTGGGCTCTCTGGAATTTTGCTCGCATTGACCGGCTGGCTTTTCCACACGGGATTGCTCACCGCGCGCACACAAACGCTCGCCTGGACGATTATTTTCTTCATCGCATCGGCGGCGGCGAGCTCAGCTTACCTGACGGTGAGCGAAATTTTTCCTTTGGAGATCCGCGCGATAGCGATTGCGATCTTCTACGCAATCGGAACGCTGGCAGGCGGCGTCGGCGCGCCGATACTTTTCGGATGGATCATTGGCACCGGATCGATTAACGCGCTGTTCATAGGATATCTTGTGGCAGCAGCATTGATGATTTTCGGTGCGGTCGTTGAGGCATGGATTGGCGTGCCAGCCGAGCGACGATCATTGGAGCACATAGCCGCACCGCTTTCGAGCAAGGAACCATAGCCGCTCATTCGGTGCGCGCGCCGCCGTCAGCTGCCCGCGGCTGCAGTAACCGTGAGTTCGCGCGTGTGAATTGGACCAGCGGGTGTGAGCTTGCTCGAATAAAGATAAAAGGCGTCGACGCGGACCATTCCCGCCTCGAAATCCACATTAGCCTGCAAAAACTTTCGGAGCGATTGCGCCGATACATCGCGGCAACGTGCAATCGTAATGTGCGGATGCCAGGCGCGGAGCTCCGGCTCGATTCCGACCGCGAAAGCAGCTTCCTGCACGCGCTTATGAATTTGAAATAAATGCGGATGCGCTTTACCGAGCCCGATCCAAATGATTTTCGGGGCGCCTTTCGATGAAAACGAGCTGACACCATTCACGACAATAAAAAATGCGCCGAAATGGATCGCACTGAGCTTTTCACGCAGTTGCAGTTCAACATTTTCGGACAAATCGCCAAAAAACCCGAGGGTGAGATGCATTTGAGCCCGGTCCGTCCAACGCACGCCGCGAATGTGCGGATCAAGGCCGGCAAGCAATTGGCGTGTTGAGTCCGGCAGATCGATTGCGACGAAGAGCCGGTTGCCCATGGCTTCGCCACGATAACCGTTAAATCACGAATCGCTAAATCGCTGGAATCCAGTTCCGACACATCGCTCTAACGTTTTAATGATGAACCGATGCCCCCCCGTCTTCATTATTCAATTTTGTCGCGCGATCGGCGAGATGAGTCATCCATTTCGGTGTTCTTCGTGGCAGCTCGGAACCAGCGCGCGATTTGCTTCCGCCCTCGCCAACTGCGCTGGGGAGACACCGGCTCATAAATTTCATCGCGTAGCCGGTGACATTTGGAAACAGAGCGTTCGCGATGATCGCACCGCGGGCAGCAAATGTGAGCGTCAGCGATGGTTGACCGCGGCGGCAGGCGGCGAGGATTTTTCGGGCGGCGCGGTCGGCGTCCATTGAAATCAGCGGCGCACCTGCGGAAGCAGCGAACCAAGCGAACTCCGCTTTGTGCTTGCCTTTAAACTTTGCATTCACATGCGAGCCAGTGCGCATAAGACCCGGCGCAACAGTAGTAACGTGAATGTTGTCGCGCGCCAGCTCGGCCCGAATCGCATCCGACAAACCCGTCAGCGCAAATTTGCTCGCGCTATACGGCGCCATGTGCGGCGCGGCAACTTTGCCACCGATTGACGAAATATTCACGATGCGTCCCCCACCCCAGATGCGCATTTCGGGAACGACTTGCGAGATCAATTCGTAAGCTCCCCAAAAATGCACTCCCATCGTGCGCTCAAAATCTTCACGGTTCATGTGCTCGAGCGGACCGACCTCAATGATACCGGCGTTGTTGATCAAGATGTCGATCCTTGCAAATCGATCGATGATTGTGCGGACAGCGGACTCAACCTGAGCGCGATCGAGCAGATCGCATTCGACAGTGAGAACTTTACCACCGCGTCGGCTAAGATCGGCTTTTGCCCGCGCGAGTTCCTCAGGGTCGCGCGCAATCAATGCTACGTTGCCGCCTTGCTCGCAAATATGCCGTCCCAAAATGAGTCCAAGCCCGCGTGAGCCGCCGGTGATGAGGACGACTTTGTCACGCAATCCGTAACGAGCCGTTCGGAAAACTCGAGCAGTGATCCACGCGCCGGCTAATGCGACGCCTACAGGGAGCAGAGCGCGGGTATTCATTTGACGTTTCTATATCAGATACGAAACGTTAGCAGCAAACGGCTGGGAACAACGAGCTGCAGCGTCCTCTGAGGTCACGCGTGCTTGCGATTGAAACGCGCGACTTCACGTGCCGTCTCACGATCGACCGCCCGCTTTTTTAAATCAGCGCGCTTATCGTGCGCAAGTTTGCCCACTCCTACGCCAAGCTCCGCTTTCACTTTTCCGTTTTTCCAATAGAACTTCAGAAGGACGAGCGCCCGCCCTTTTACTTGCGTTTCGCCATATAATCTGTCGATCTCCTTCCGGTGCAGCAGTAACTTACGGATGCGCTTCGCAGCTGGGATTTCATGGCTCGCACGCTCGTAGGGTTGAATATCGGCGTTATAGAGAAAGGCTTCGCCGTTCTCGATTCGTGCGAACGCATCGCTGATGTTTGCTTTGCCGGCGCGGATCGATTTAACCTCGCTTCCTTTTAACTCGATGCCCGCCTCGTAGCGATCGAGAACACGATAATCGCGGAGCGCTTTCCGATTGATGATGGAATCATCTGCCATGGGCATGCGTACTCTGCATCAGGGCTGTAGCGTCCGCTTTCCTCAGCAGATAATTCACTCGAACTCCACTGCGCTAGGGACACCGCGCACCAGAGCGCACCTCAACAAGCCGCCTGCTAGGCGCCGTCGCCGGAGGCTTCGAGCGCTTCGTAAGTCAGTTTGCCAGAAATGATTTCCTTTAGCGCAATATCCGTCAGCGACATTCGCTGCGTCGTTTCTACCAATGGGCGGTGACCCAAGCCAAGCTGACGCACACGCTTGGAGACAACATTAATCAGAAGTTGCTGATTCGGGATCACCTGTGCTGCTTCCTGAAGAAGTTGAGTCGTCATATAGCGCAAGGAACGAACGGGGTCCCGCGGCTGCGGGATCGGGAATTGAAGGATGGTCGACACGCTGCTTGTAAGCGCGGACGGAACAAGTTGCGGTGCGAGCATGGTAAAAAAATGAGTGTTGACTTTCCGAAGGATGTGGCTCTTTGTCAACGCTTTTTGTCCGCGCGAACACAAAGTCGTTCTTGTCAGTCTGGGTCAGGAAGGGCAGCAAGCACGCTCTCTTCTTGCGATTTGGATCAAAATGCGCGAACTAAGAGCCGCGTTTGCCGCTTATTTAGGTAGGTTCGGGCTGTGGCTCAGCTTGGTAGAGCGCCTGGTTCGGGACCAGGAGGCCGTGGGTTCAAATCCCACCAGCCCGATAAATCTTAATCAATGCCGCGGGCGGATTGAGTTCTGGTTTGAAAGGTGTAGAAGACGCGCGTTGGTCCCCTGTCGATCCTCATTTCGGCAGTGATTCGGCGCTAATGAATTCCGGCTTCGCGATCCATTCATCAGTAGAATCGTGGGCGTGAGATGCGAGGACATTCGCGCTCGGGCTGGCGTCCGCCGCACTGAACTCGAGATCTTCGCCTGACTGAATGAGCTCGGGAATAAACCACTGGAACTGATACAGAGGTTGCGAGACGGCGCGTGAAGCAGGCATAAAAACGATACGGAGAGAAATGTTGCGTATCGGAAAGCCATTGTTGTTGCGGATTGTCATCCGCACAACGCCATCCGCATCGAGCTTGCTTTGGCGGCACGAGATGTACTCGATAGGATTTGCTACCGGTGCTGCTGCCGGTGGCGGTGCAGATGCGGGAGATGGTAATACGACCACCGATGGAGTTGGTGCAGATGCGACAAGTGGCTGCGGGGCATGCCAGGCAAACCATGCCGATGACATCGCCGCTGCCGCGCTAAGGATGGAAATGACCGCCGCCGTCCAAGCCAATCGCTTCGCGTTCCGGTGATGTCGCTCTGCCTGCTCGTATTTCTTGCTGAACTCCTCACGCGCCGCCGCTTCTGCTTTACGCCGGCGATCCTCGAGCATGTTGTTGAGGACAAATTGCTCCGCGCTTCCGGCGCCGTGCTGCTTCATCTCGGCATGAATGTCCTTGTCGGGGAGATATTGAAACTTCTGAACAAAGGCTTCCTCAAGCTGCTTTACTGTCACGGGATCCGGCCACGGGGCGTTCATCGTTCGTGATTTCTGATGCGCCAATGCTGCCGGGTCTTTGTCTAGTTGTAAAGTGCATCCACCACCTCCGACGCTAGTTGGCTTCGGTTCTCACCGTGGAAAGGCGCGAACCGAACGCATCTACACCGCAACGCAGGAATTCTGGAGCTGATGCTTGTGTCAAGCACCGACATCGGATAAACAGGCGTTTGGCACAAACCACCACCTCTACAATGCTTGCCGCACCAACGAGCTTCCCGCCGATGCATCCCTCTGTCACGATCGTGGGAGTCCTCATGGGCATCGTGATTTTGTTCTTGGGACGAAAACTGTTTTGGCTGTGCGTAGCTGCAGTCGGATTTGCCATCGGCGTGGAAATTGTACCCCAACTCGTTCATGATCCATCGTCGCTCCTGGCCTTGATCGTTGCGCTCGTCTTCGGCCTGCTAGGAGCATTGCTAGCGTTGTTCCTTCAGAAAGTCGCGATAGCAGTGCTGGGATTTTTCGCAGGCGGAAAATTCGCTACCGCAATTGCGGCTGCATTTTTCGTTCATTACGCGCAGTACTCGACAATGATTTTCATCGTCGGCGGTATCATCGGCGCAATTCTGCTGCTGGCCTTATTCAATTGGGCATTGATCGTCGTCTCCTCCTTTATTGGCGCTTATCTGATTAAAAGTGCAATCATGCTCCCGCCGACCGGATCGACGCTTGTGTTCGTCGGTCTGGCAATCATCGGGATTTTTGTGCAAGCAGCATGGTTTCGCAGGACAGTCACATAAAGTCGCTTTTTTAGTGAGAAATCGCTGCCCAATTCCAATCATGGACTTATGAATTCAACAAGAGTTGGGCTGCGCGTTGCCAGCGTGACCTTCGGTGTTTTCGCTGTTGGCCATCTCCTACGGCTGGTTAATCAATCCCGAGTGACCGTTGGAACGCTTACTATCCCAATGGGCGTCAGTTGGATTGCGTTGATCGTCGCGGCTATTCTCTCCATCTGGCTGTGGAGACTGGCTTCGACAACGTCGTCGCGTTAAATGGTTGAATCGTTGGAAAGTCGAATCGGAAAGCCGATATCAGCCACATAGCAACCGGACGGTTCAATACGGTGAATCCATTCGTCTTCCTGCAATCCACTCTCGCGGAATATTTACGTATGACTGGTCCAGCTCCGTGACCGATGCGCAGCCAAGCAGTTTTAACGTGCGCAGGAGATCGGAGCGCAAAATCTCGATCGCGCGTGCAACTCCAGCAGGGCCTGCAGCCCCCAGGCCATAGGCGTACGCACGGCCGGCCATCACCGCTCGCGCTCCCAAGCATAACGCTTTGACGATATCGCTGCCGCGGCGAATTCCACCATCCAGCAGCACCTCGATACGATTGCCCACGGCCGCGAGCACCTCAGGTAAAACGCTCAAAGTCGGCGCGACACCGTCAAGTTGACGGCCGCCGTGATTTGAAACGACCACTGCATTTGCTCCCAGCTCCACTGCCCGCCGGGCATCCTCTGCGGTATGGACACCTTTGATAACAATAGGACCGCGCCACGCCTCACGAATCCATCTGAGGTCATCCCAAGTCACCACAGACTGCTCCAGAGCGGCGGTCACATCGGCGTAGAGCATCGGTCCGCTCCCGGGAATAACCACGTTCTCGAATTTCATCAAACCGCCGTCTGCGAGAAAAGCCGCGAGCCACTGTGGCCTAACGATAAGTTGACTAACAAACGGCAGCATCGCTCGAATATTTCCACTGAGTAGTTCCTTTGCGCCATTGCGCAGGTCACGTTCCCGCAAGCCCGCTACTGGCGTATCGATCGTGACGACCAAGGCTGAAAAGCCCGCCTTTTGCGCGCGTTGGATACCGCCCAAAGCACATTCGCGACCGCCCACGAGGTAAAGCTGATACCACACCGGCGCGCCGGCGGCGGCGACGTCTTCCATGCGGCAACCTGAAAGCGTTGAAAGGGTGCAGAGAATTCCTGCTTCTCCTGCGGCGCGCGCGGCTGCTTCTTCACCACGGGGAAACATCAGTCGACAGCTTCCAACGGGCGCAAGAATCAGCGGCATCGAAACTGAAGTGCCGAGCACAGTCGTCCGCAGATCGCAGGCTGGCGTCGCAACTGCGCAACGGGGCCGCAGTGCCACAGAGTGGAACGCACGATAGTTTGCACGCAACGTCGACTCGTTCTCAGCCCCACCATCTATGTAATCGAACACGACACGGGGGAGCCGCCGTTTTGCCCTGTGCCGCAGATCTTCAATGTTAAGAACACGCGGCGATTGGACTGATCTGTCATGCTGAGCGAAGCGAAACATCTCTGATTATTAGTTTAGCGAACCAGGCAATACCTGAGATTCTTCGCTTCGCTTAGAATAACAAGAGCAATTCCGCGCTAATGCCGGAAATGGCGCACCCCGGTAAACACCATTGCAATCTTGCGTTCGTTAGCGGCGGCGATGACTTCTTCGTCGCGGACGGAGCCGCCCGGCTGAATTGCGCATGTTGCTCCTGCCTCGGCTGCAGCGATTAGCCCGTCCGGGAACGGGAAAAAAGCGTCGCTTGCGACGGCGCTGCCTTTGAGCGGAAGCCCGCCCTCGTTGGCTTTCCAAACTGCAATCCGCGCAGCATCAACACGCGACATCTGGCCGGCGCCAATTCCAAGTGTCCGATCCGATTTCGCGTACACGATCGCGTTCGATTTGACATGTTTCACGACGCGCCAGCCGAACAGCATTGCGTTTAGTTCCGCTTTCGTTGGCCGCCTTTTGGTCACGACATTCGGAGTCATGTTCCCGTCAAGATCGGCGTCCTGAACCAGCACTCCACCGCAAACAGACCGCAGATCGGTCGTGGGTCTTGCGTCTCGGGCTGGCGACAAGAGGCGAATTAGTCTCAAATTTTTTTTCTTTTGCAGGACAGCCCGTGCTTCAATCTCGAAATCCGGCGCGATAATGACTTCGCTGAAAATTTCGCTGATCACTTTTGCCACTGCTTCGTTGAGCGGTCGATTGGAGACGATGATTCCGCCGAATGGCGCCTGCTTATCCGTTGCAAATGCTTTTTCCCAAGCCTTGCGCAAATCTGCATCTGAGCCGACGCCGCACGGGTTCGTATGCTTCAGGATTGCGACAGTCGGCTCTTCGAATTCGGCGATCAAATTGGTCGCCGCGCTAATGTCGAGAATGTTGTTGAAGGAAAGTTCCTTGCCCTGAAGCTTCTCGAAATGTTTGTGGAAATCGCCGTACAGCGCAGCGGCTTGATGGGGATTTTCGCCATAACGCAATCGTATCGCCAGTGGAAGCGAAACTGAAAGGGCAGCATCGGTTCTTTGCTGCTTGTTGAGGAAATTGGCAATCGCTCGATCGTATTCCGCGGTCCTGTTAAATGCCTTGATGGCGAGGCGCTCCCGCAACTTCAGCGTCGTTTCGCCGTCATGCTTCGCCATGTCTTCGAGCACCGCGTCGTAATCTGCGGGATCGACAACGACTGTGACAGATTCGTAATTTTTCGCAGCGCTTCGAATCATGGAGGGTCCGCCGATGTCGATATTTTCAATCGCCTCAGCGAGGGTCACATCCTGCTTTGCGATGGTAGCCTCGAAAGGATAAAGGTTGACGGCGACAAGATCGATTGGATCGAAACCGCATTCCCGCGCCTCGGCTTCGTGTTTAGCGTTGCCTCGCTTGTAAAGAAGACCCCCGTGGACGCGGGGATGCAAGGTTTTGACACGGCCGTCGAGCACTTCAGGAAACGCAGTGAAACTTGAGATCTCACGCACGGGGACTTTTTCCTTCCGCAACAATACCGCTGTCCCGCCTGTTGAAATAACGTCCACACCCTGCTCCTCCAGCGCGCGGGCAAATGCGGCCACACCGGTTTTGTCAGAAACGGAAATGAGCGCGCGGCGGATCTTCATGAGAATATTAATCGAGATTCGTTAAATCGTTACATCGGCTCACGATTTACGAATTACGATTCACGCAAAGAGTTACCGATCGAGGAGGACGTTCCTGGCGGCCGGATACAACACCGGGCAGCACCCGATGATTTCGCAGAATGCTTTGCTAAAATGGCTCAGGCTTGAGTAACCGACTTCAGTGGCGGCCTCGGTGACATTGTAACGTCCCGTGCGCAACAGCTCGGCCGCGCGTTCCATCCGTATGTTGCGCAAGAATTGCGGAATTGTAAGACCAGCTTCGCGGGAAAAAATTCTGCTTAGATAAAACGGACTGCAACCCACCTCCTGCCCTAGCATTTCCAACGTTGGCGGGTTCGACAAATCTCGCCTGAGAATGTGTTTTACCCGATCCACTCGTTCGCGAGCGAGACGTTTCTGACGCATGCAGAAAAATTCCGGATCCTTGGGCGCAAAGAAAAACTGCGCCATAAGCTCCATGGCCTTGCCTTGATACCAGAGAACCTGCGCCGCTTTTGCCACGGGAGGCTCCGCCAGGTTCGCCACGACGCCTCGTTGCTGCATGGTCATTGGACGCGGTGGCGCGACCATATTTTCCTTCGTGTCTTCGAAAACAATACGGCGAATCTCCGGTTCAAGGTCCGCCTCGTTATGCGCGAACTGTTTTTGCAAATGTTCGCGCGAAAATTCAAGCGTCACAAATTGGTGATGATCATTGGCACGGCGTGAAGCCGGCAGCGGTTCATCGGCGACGGCGTAATACCCGCAATTACCCGGAAGATAATCGCTGCGCGCCCTGGCTGTGCGGCCGACTGCTCCGTGCCCGCTAAGGTTCAAGCAAAATTCCAAGCTATGCGGATGAAAGGTGCGTCCCCAGTCAAACGAACGCTGAATGCGAAAATCGTGCCACTCAATGGCTACGCCGATTTTGTCTACATCGCCGTATAGTGGACGCCAACCGTCTTTCAGTTCTCGCCAGGCAGCCTGTTCGGCTGCGCAACCAGGGTTCATGATCCTTAATTAGGGGCGCAGATGCGTAAAATGCAAGGGGGGTTTGATTTCCTGCAATGCCTTTCGATTCCACTTCCCCAGCATAGACACAGCGTCATATGCGCTCTGCGCGAAATCGAGCAGAACTTCATCCGGGTTTCCAGCCGCGCGCACCGATTCATACGGCAACATGAACTCGCGAAATTTCGGTTCGTAAAAAGCGATCGCAGGTTGGATCTTCGCTTCTGCAAATCCCGGGGGCTCCGGATATGCATAGGAATAAAAAATCGGTCTTGGCGCAGCGACGTTGCCCGGCCAGAAACCGAGACTGCTCACCTCCTGCGAGTACGCCTCTCGCGTAATTGCATCGGGCAGATGCGGAATCCCACCGGGATGCGGCGGCGCCGGCCGCCCGGAAAAACGCGTCACTGCTAGGTCAAAGCTGCCCCAGAAGAAATGGACCGGACTGCATTTGCCGCAAAAACGCGAGCGGAACTCCTTGAACACGCGATCACTTTGAACGACCACCCGCCAGAAGCGACTGGCATATTCCGGATCGTATGAGCGGTGCATTTCATCTTCATCGAACGGTACTGCGTCTTCAATCTCGTTAGGCGTTGTGTTGATGGTCACCGGCAGACGTAGTTCGTCGAGGCTTGTCGTCACTGCTCGGTAAAAATCGGCTACAGAACGCGGCTTTAATTCAATCGTTCGTCGCTCGCCATCACTCGTATCGATGCGCAGTTCGTGGTCAATGAAATCGAAGTTGACCTCGAATATGCGCGCGCCGTACGGGATTGGCGAAGTCGTTAGGCCGCGGGAACTCACGTAAAGTGTAACGTGCCAGGAGTGATTGGTCCATGGACTGAGCGTTAGACGAATTTTCCCAACGATCTGCGTCCACATGTGCAACGTAACCGCGGTGTCTTGCCATTCTGCAAACGGCAAAGCGGGCCATGGATTCAATGCCGCAGTCACTCCTTCTCCCTACTCACGGTTAATGAAATCTGAAAACGATCGCTTCACTCGCTCAAAAACTCCTTGCGCCTCTTCCTGCGTCCTGTGAAAAGCGTCCTTTATTTTTCTTTTCGTCCTCGGAATGACCCCGTTGCCATCGCCCTGATCATAATCGCCCCCGACATCTTGCATGGTTGCACCCGAAAACATCCCTTCCGTTCGTCTGACAACGCCGCCAGTCGCGCCAATGTAAATCGTACCAACCGGGCGCGACGACCTGCTTCGGAGAGTCACAATCCACATCGGTTCACCGCGATCGTCTGTGCGCAAAAGGTAATCAACTGTTGCGAAGCCCGTGTGCGATGCCTCTGCGGTATGGCTCGCTACCGCATACGCGCCGCTGGAATCCAGGTTCAACCGCGAGACCTCGATCGTTGCTCCTTGTGTAGAACCTGCCACATCGCGGTCCGCCGTATCATCCGAATCAACTCTTCCACCAACGATGTCCAGTTCGCGAGGCCCGCGACCGTTAGGATCTTCGATGATAACTTTCCACTTCTCCGGCTGCGGATCGCCCTTTCTCCCCGTAATTGCAACAATTTGATGTAGAGCATCGTGACCGACTTCCCTGCCCACCACACGCAACGCTTCGTATGCAGTGGCGTTCTCCTGCGCAAAGGCAGGCGCAGCCAACACCAAAAGGCCGACCCATGCTCGCCACATGCGCCAAAATTGAACAGCGGTTTCGCCAACTGTCCATCGCGTTTTCACGCGCGTATGGTCAATACAAGGGATTTCGCGCCATCTACTTGAATGAGCACTCGAAATCTGCTCACCTTTTCAGGCGTACTCATGAAGAGAAGCAAGGTGGAATTTAGCAGTCACACTGCGAATCTGGCGTTGCTGCGCAAATGCGTTCGCGACTTCCTAAACGGCTACCCGTTTTCCGAAAAGGAGCGAGCGATGATGGTGCTCGGCGTGGATGAAGCATGCACGAACGTCATCCGTTACGCCTACCGGTCGCGCGAGGATCAACTCATCTCGCTGCAAATGGAAGGATTGCGTAAATGCGTGCGCATGCGGCTGCGGGATTACGGCGAAAAAGCTTTTCCGCATACGATGAAAGGCCGCTCTCACGATCTGGTCAAACCAGGAGGACTCGGTCTTCATTTTATTCGCAATGCCTTTGATCAGGTAGACTACATTCATAAACGCCGCGGCACCGAACTGGTGCTGACGAAGAAGTTGGAGTGAAAACGTGGAACGGAGATTCGATTTGCCGATGTAACGATTCTCGATGTAACGATTCACGTCACAGTTTCGATGAAACCACCTGAGCCGGATACTGCTTTTGAAATTTCGCTGCGACCGCCGGCGTTCAGCGAGTTCAATGGCCAGGTCAAGGTATGCGAGCGTCTGGAGCTGATGGTCGAAGCGGCGAAGAAGCGAGGCGACGTGCTGGAGCACATCCTCTTGAGCGGACCCTCTGGGCTCGGCAAGACCACGCTCGCTTACATCATCGCCAACGCAATGGGAGTGAATATCAAAAATACAAGTGGCCCCGTGATTGAGAAGGCCGGCGAGCTCGCGGGCCTCCTTACCAGTCTGGAAAAGGGTGACGTGCTTTTCATCGATGAAATTCATCGGTTACAGCCAGCGATTGAAGAATATCTCTATCCGGCAATGGAAGATTACCGGCTCGATATCATCATTGACCAGGGCCCGCAGGCGCGCAGTCTTCGCCTGAATTTGCCAAAATTCACATTGGTCGGCGCAACCACGCGAGCCGGCATGGTGAGCGCGCCATTGCGTTCGCGTTTCGGCATGACCGCGCGGCTCGATTACTACAACGCCGAGCAAATGCAGAAAATCATCGTGCGCAGTGCCCGCCTGCTCGGGGTTGAGATCGACTCCAGCGGCGCGGCCGAGATCGCCGCGCGTTCGCGTGGAACGCCGCGGACGGCGAATAATTTGTTGCGATGGGTGCGCGATTATGTGCAGGTGAAAGCCGAAGGAAAAATCACGGCGAACCTCGCTGATCGCGCGCTCGCCATGCTGGAGATCGATCGTGATGGCTTCGACCAATGGGACAAACGCATCATCGAAACGTTAATCCACAAATTCAACGGCGGTCCGGTCGGCCTGAATTCGCTGGCGGTCGCCATCGGCGAAGAAGCGGGCACGATTGAGGAAGTCAACGAGCCGTACTTGATCATGGAAGGTTACATCAAGCGTACGCCCCAAGGCCGCGTCGCCACCGCGAATGCCTATCAGAAACTCGGACTAAAACCGCCCAGCGGCGCGCAAGCGGAGTTATTCGGTAGGGGCGATTGACTTCAATCGCTCGGTGGTTCGGGTGAATCGCCTTTCCCTGCTAAGCACGCGTCACACGCGGATATGAATTGGTTTTCGCAAGAAACTCGAAATCAGTTTCGATTTCCGCGAAAGCAAATTCTCGCAGCGCGGGATCGGCCCGTAGCATCGGAACATATTCGGTTAGCTGCGCTTCAGAGGTCACGGTCGGATAGATGCGCGCTTCTCTTCGCGTCACACGCATGATTTCCATGATGGAATTGCGGTGAAACTCGTAGTCGAACCGATCTTGCTAGCAAAGAGAAGATAGGAGATGAGTGTCAAATCAAACTCGCAGTCCGCAAATGGTAATCGCGGCAGTTGCCCTGCTACGTAACAGGCGGGATGAATTTGAAAACCATTGAAAAAGATAGTGCATGCACGTTCGCGCAACGCGCGCATGTAGTCAGGATTCTTGTAAAAGCCCCAGCGATAAGTCGGCACGCGGCCGATGGACTGGTAAACGGAATCAAGGTCCATCTCTGATCGTAGTCTGATCTGTTCTGAAGAGAATGAATAGATCGGATCGAAGCGGTGACGTTAATTCCTCTCTCGTTTCCGTCGGCACAGAACGAACTGACTCCGGCTGCCACATCGAGAACTCTTTTGCCGACAAGATGATCTGGATCGAGAAGAAAATAGCGGCGATATTCCTCAAAGGCGGCCTAACAACACCACGCGATCAAGCTGCAGCCCACGTTTGATTCCCTCGGAGTGATTACCCATCTTGCGAAGTGTAGAGGCGTTTGTGCCAAACGCGCATCACTCATTGAAAAAATAAACTCTGCGCTCTCCGCGATCTCTGTGGTTAATTTAAGCCTTAATGCAGCTCACCGCGGATTTCTTCCAGCAGACAGCAAAGGTTCTTACTGTCTCCGAACTCACACGAGGCATCCGTGGCACACTTGAAACGAAATTCGCCGCCGTCTGGGTGCAGGGCGAAATCTCCAATTACAAACTGCACCCCAGTGGGCATCAGTATTTCACGCTCAAAGACCAGCGAGCCCAGATCTCGTGCGTCATCTGGCGCGATACAATGGTGGCGCCGCGACAACGCCTTGCCGATGGCGCGCAGGTGCAGGTTTACGGCACGGTCACAGTTTTCGAGGCGCGCGGACAATACCAGCTCAACGTCCAGATTCTTCAGCTGCGGGGCCTCGGCCTACTTCAGGCAAAATTTGAAGCGCTAAAGCGGAAGCTTGAGGCAGAAGGATTGTTTGCGGCGGAGCGGAAAAGATCGCTGCCAAAATTTCCGCGGCGAATTGGAATTGTGACATCGCGCAGTGGAGCAGCCGTCCGCGATATGCTGAACGTCCTTCGTCGTCGCGCGCCATGGTTGCGAATTCTGATCAGCCCTGTGCGTGTGCAGGGAACCGGTGCGGCACAGGAAATCGCCGTTGCTATTCGCGAGCTAGCGACACCTAACGATGGCTTTGCGCCCCTCGATCTCATTGTGGTCACGCGCGGCGGTGGGAGTATTGAAGACTTGTGGGAGTTCAACGAGGAGATCGTCGCGCGCGCAATATTCCATTCGGCGGTGCCAGTTGTTTCGGCAGTAGGTCACGAGATCGATTTCACCATTTGCGATTTTGTCGCCGACCTGCGCGCTCCCACGCCGAGTGCCGCCGCGGAATTAATTGTGCCAGACATTGTCGCTCTCCATCGTCAGCTCGATCGCTGTGCGCAGGTATTGGGCCGCCAGTCGCTCAATCGTCTGCGCGATGCGCAACAGCGCCTCGATCATGGGCGAGAAACCTTGCAACGCTGCGTCGCGCATAAGTTAGACGGGTACAAGCGCGGCCTCCTGCATGCCGTTCGGGTGTTACAAGCGCGCAGTCCGAT
>DASTMV010000061.1:0-15102 GCA_035713885.1 Candidatus Udaeobacter sp.
ATCGGGTATGTCCCAGTCTCCTGTGGTAGAGTTTGCAAACGAGCAAGCCACAACCGTAATGCTGGAATGTGTCGCGAAATGAGCGCCTGCGGCCTGAATCAGAGCGACTTTCTTAGCCAGAAAGATCGGATCCCAGTAGACAGGTATAGTCAGTTGCTCTCCGTAGGTCGGATGATATGGATTCATATCGGTGAATGTGAAGCTTTGCACGTCTGGATCGGCAGCAAGCCAGGCAGGAATGTTGATGCCTCCGGAAACGATTCGAAGCAGCACTTTCTTTCCGTGAGCCTCTGCTTTGGCCAGCTCACTATCTATCGACGACCAATCATAAATGCCTTCCGTGCTCTCAATATCAGTCCAGCTGCCTACCAGATCGAGTCCGATGATTCGCGGATCGTTGAGGATCTGATCTGGAAATCCATTGGCTTCCACAGCAGGCATGGAAAAGATACCCTTTGGAATGGGAGGAACGGTCGCCTCCGCAACCGAAATGAGACCAATCACCACCAGACATACACCGCTGCCGAGTTTAAATTTATGTTCATGGGAGTTCATAATTTTTAATAATTTTTATGATCGTGTACGATCTCGCGATCCCGAGTCAAGAAAAAAGCGTTGGCAAAGTGCGTACAGGAGAAGACCGAATCTGGTTGGCTTTCTCCGACGTAAGCGATGCTTACGATCTTTGTGGACCAGGCGCCTCGATTACAGCTTCGGTTCTCTTCCGAAAGCCGCTGTCACGCACGCTGCCGGTTCCGCGCATAAGCGCAACAAAACTGAATTTTCTATACACCCGACTCGTGATGTGCGGTGCCAGCCACGAGTTCGGCGCCGTTTAGAAATGCCGCGAGATTATTGCCGATTTTGGCGACTAAGTAGTAGCTCGGCAATGTCGAGCACCTTCACGTTTTCTCCTCCTTGCGTACCAGCCATTCCGTCAGTCATCATGTTTAAACAAAACGGGCAGGCCGTCGCGAGTGTGCGTGCGCCGGTCGCGATGGCTTCCTGCGCGCGCAAAACAGAGACGCGTTGTGACGGGGCCTCCTCAAACCACATCCGACCTCCTCCCGCTCCGCAGCAGAAGGTTTTCTTCCCGCAACGAGGCATTTCCCGGTATTGCGGGTCGTTAGCAGCGCCGATAACTGCACGTGTCGCATCGACTTCTCCATTCACGCGAGCCAGATAACACGGATCGTGAAAGGTGATCGGCTCATCATCGCCGCCGCCGCTGCTCAAGCGGCCCGCGCCGACCAGTTCCGCGAGCACGGCGGAATGGTGTTGGACTTCATAACGTCCACCAAATTGCGGGTATTCGTTTCTGAACGTGTTGTAACAATGCGGGCATGGTGTCACGATCTTCTTCACCTTTCGACGGGTAAACGTCTCAATGTTGTTCTGTGCGCGCTCTTGGAAAAGGAACTCATCACCAATTCGGCGCGCGGGATCACCGGTGCAAGCCTCCTCGTTACCGAGCACTGCGAAGTTCACTCCGGCGTTCTTGAGCAATTGCGCCGTCGCACGCGCCACCTTTTGCGCGCGCGGATCGAACGACGCGGCGCAGCCGACCCAGAGCAAATACTCGAAGCTAGGATTTGATTCCACCGTCGGCACGTCGAGGCCATTCGCCCAAGCGAAACGCTCGGAATTGGGACGTCCGTATGGATTGGATTGGTTGCCGATCCATTGCAGAGCTTTCGCGGGCGGTCCGGAAATTTTCCCTTCGCCGATCAAATCCCGACGCATATCGTTGATCAAATCGACGTGTCCGATCAACACCGGACACTCTTGCACACACGCTTGGCACATGGTGCAGGCCCAAAGCGTCTCGTCACGGATTGTTCGATGCACATCATCGCCACTCGCAGACATGAAATTTCGCAGATCGATCACGACCGCTTTCGGCGACAGCGGTTTCCCGGTGGCCGTTGCCGGGCAGGCGTCTTCGCAGCGACCGCATTCCATGCAGGAATCAAGGCTCAGCAGCTGTTGACGATTGAAATCCTTCAGATCGTGCACTCCCGTGCGACCTGTCCGCTCCACTTCTTCCATCGTCAATGGCATGAGTGTACCCATTGGCCGCTCGGGACGGGCCGCAATATTCAGCGGACCTGTGATCACGTGGAGAAATCGATCCACAGGAATTGTGGCAATAAACACTGCCACGAGGATCGCGTGCGCCCACCAGGTTGCCAGGTGCATTGTCTGCGCGGTGTCTACGGCGACATTTCGCAATAAGGTCAAATCGATCAGCCATCCGACGATTGACCAGTGCGCCAGCTCGGGCTGTACTTGCGTGTAATGGAGTCGCAATGCTTCCACTGCGAAACCAGTGATACCTAACGAAAGAAGCAGACCCAATAACCACCAATCGCTTTGATTGTGACCAAGACTTGGCTTGCGTCGGAATACGCGTCGATAAATTGCCAGCAAACAACCGATGATGAATGCCACACCGAATACATCCATGGTCAGTTCATAGATCAGGTAGTACCAGCCGTGGTGAAAGTAGTACGGTCCATCATCGGCGATCGCCAATAAAGTGGTGCCGATTGTCAGCACGACAAAGCCGCTGAATAAAAGCAAGTGGAGAAAGGCACCGAGCGACTTGCGGTGGACACGTTTTTGGGCCAGCGCATACTCGAGGAGCCTCCTGCTCCACACACGCCAGTCACGCTCAAATCCGCCTCGTTGACCTTTGCGCCACAGCAAGAACCGGCCCCAGACTTGCCACACGAGCACTGCGATACTCGCGGCAATCATCAGGAAGAACACCACGCGCATCCATGGCGCGATGTTGCCAAACACTTCGCGTGTGGCGCTATTTGTGTCGATCATCGCATTTGGGGTCAGGCTCGCCGAATTGATTCGATGAGTTGCGGGACGATCTGATGCACATCACCCACCAGACCGTAGGTTGCCATCTGAAAAATGGGCGCGTCGGGGTCTTTGTTAATTGCGACGATGATCCGTGAATCCTTGATGCCCGCCAGGTGCTGAATCGCGCCGGATATTCCCAGTGCGATGTACAACTCCGGAGCCACGATCTTTCCCGTCTGTCCGATTTGATAATCGTTAGGAGCCATCCCTGCATCGACTGCGGCGCGAGTGGCGCCCACTGCGGCGCCTAACGAGTCGGCCAATCCGCCGACCAGACACTCGAACGTATCCTTGTCCTTTAGCGGCCGCCCGCCAGATACGACCACGCGGGCTTCGGTCAGGTCCGGTCGGTCCGACTTGCGCTCTTCGCGCGACACGAATCGTATGCCGCTGGGAAGCGAAGCGGCATCAAACGCGAAGCGGTCAATCGGACAAGGGGGCGCATCTGCTACAGGAGCTTCGAAAGCTGTGGGACGGGCCGTCAGCACACGCCGGTCCCCTTCCATTTTAACCGCGGCAAACATACTCCCGGCGCTGATAGGACGCCGGTAGGTAATCGAGTCGTCAACCTTTTCGATCGCGACCACATCGGTAACCATCGGTGCATCGAGCAATGCGGCTGCGCGGGGCAAAATGTCTTTGCTAAAAGTCGATGAACTCGCCAATAGCGTCGTGGTGCCACGCTTTTGCGCGACTTCGGCAATAACCTTGGCATAACGGTCCGCCAATGGTTCCGCCAATGCCGGATCGTCAACAACTATGACGCAAGTCGCTCCCAAGCTTGCAAGGGACCTGCCGATCTCGTCCAGGTCGTGACCAAGCACGAGTAGCGCATACTCGCCGCTTATCTGGCGGGCCAACGTGATCGCATGCAACGAGGTGCGCTTCACTTGTTGTCGATCGTGTTCGATCAATATGAGCGACTCGGCCATGTTAAAGCACTTTCGCCTCTTGCTTCAGTTTCGAGATTAACTCTTCGATCGACTCAACGCGCGTGCCAGCGGCACGCTTCGGTGGACGTCCAACTGAGACTACTGTTGTGAGCGGGCGCACAGTTACTTTCAACTGATCGCAGGTTAAAATTTCGATCTGCTTGCGACGCGCCTTCATTAAACCGGGCAGCGAAACATAACGCGGTTCGTTGAGGCGGAGGTCGGTGGTAATAATCGCAGGCAGATCGACTTCAACTATCTCAAGACCAGCATCTGTCTCACGTGTGCAACGCGCGCGCCTGTTCTCGTCCAGAAACTCAATCTTCGAAACGAAGGTCGCCTGGGGCCAGCCTAACAAACCGGCCAGCATCTGCCCCACCTGATTTGAGTCATCGTCCACAGCTTGCTTCCCCATGATTACGACATGTGGCGCTTCTTTCTCGATCATCGCAGACAAAATCCTCGCCACCGCGTAAGGATCGAGCGCGCGGGAATCATCGATGCGAATGGCGCGATCCACACCCATTGCGAGCGCAGAGCGAATTTGTTCGTCGACCGCAGGCACTCCGACCGTGACACCCACAATCTCCGTCGCCACGCCGCGCTCGCGTATCCGCAACGCTTCCTCGATGGCGATTTCATCGAACGGATTAATGATCCACTTCGGAGTCGAAACCGCTGCGCCAGCAACGGTAGCATCATTAGGATCGGGTACGCTCTTGAACGGAACCAGGATCTTCATCGGTCGACAGGCGTTGCATCACAGCCCTAACATTGCAGCAACAATATTACGCTGGATCTCACTCGTACCGGAGTAGAGTTTACTGGCGATTGCATCGCGTAATTCTCGCTCGACTTCGTACTCGGTCATATAGCCATATCCCCCGTGAATTTGGATTGCATCCTCGCAGCATTTCACCCAGCAATCGCTGATATGCAGCTTTGTGAGCGCTGACTCTAGATAAACGCTCTTGCGGTGACCGGCTATCCATCCGTAATGGTAAAGCATGTGGCGAGAGCTCTCGACCCGCAGCTTCATGTCGACGATTTTGGTAGCCACTAACTGGAACTTGCCGATTGAGTGGCCGCCTTGTTTGCGTTCGTTCGCATAACGGATGCATGTCTCCAACAGCCGTTGCATCGAGCCGACCGCACTCGCCAGAATGCAACCCCGCTCCCAAGTCATCGACCGCGTGAACAAAAACGCGCCGCCGCCCTCTTTGCCGAGAAGATTCTCTTCCGGTACCTCGCAGTTTTCGAAAAATACCTCTGCCATCGGCGAGGTGCGCAGACCCATCTTTTCAAGCTTCCGCGCAACGTTCATTCCCGGCGAATTCTTCTCAACCAAAAACGCACTGATTCCTTCCTGTCCGCGCGCTTTGTCCACCGTAGCGAATACGACGAGCAGGTCAGCGATGGGACCATTGGTGACAAAAATCTTGCTCCCGTTGAGAACAAAACTGGAGCCTCTCCTGGTAGCTGTCGTAGAGAGGCTGAATGCGTCAGAGCCGCTGTTTGGTTCGCTCATCGCGTTGCCGCCAATGAGCGTACCATTACAAAGCCCGGGCAGATACTTCTTCTTTTGTGCTTCGGAGCCGTTGTAAACGAGCGGAATTATCGCCGTCCACATGTGGGCGTTAATGGAGAACAGCAGGCCGTTATCCTTGCAGGCGTAGCCCAGCCGCTCGAGCGCTGCCACGGTTGTGAGCGGGTCAGTGCTGAGGCCACCGTAATCGGTAGGAACGAGCAAGCCTTGAATGCCGAAGTCGCCGCACTTTTTCCAAGCCTCATGATTAAAGATGCCCTCACGATCATTCTCGATGACATCGTAGTTGAGTTGCTGGCTGGCGAACCGGCCGACCGCATCCAGTAGCTCTCGTTGTTGATCCGACCAAGCAAAGTCCATGGCGTTGAGTTCTCAGCGGCCTGTAATCGCTCCTCCCGTTCCGACTAGCTTCGGCAAGGCCGGTGCCGCGTGCGGCGGGCGTCTTGCGAGAGACGCTGTAAGGCGGCGACTCTACAAGCGAGGAGCGAAGCGGTCAAGCGAGCGTGCAGATCGGTAACATCAAATAGCTATACCTTGGAGAGACTTGACTAATTGCAGGAGTTCGCTCAGATGCAGCTCTGTGAATCTTTCGGGAACTTGGGATCAGATCCCGTTTTGCATCGACTTACGATTTCGCGCATCATGAACTGAATGAAGGAACCGGCGAAAATCTCGAAGGTCGATTGTCAGCTACTAGACTAAGACTAAAGAAGGCGATGCCCCCCGGCCACCCAGATTTGTAATTCAGATGGCAGACCTATTACATCAGCTTTTGACCGAGAGTGCAACGCGTTATCCCGACGCGGAAGCGGTGCGTCTTCTCAGTGAAGCAATCACGTATCGCGAGCTTGAAACGCGTAGTAATCAACTGGCTCATGCATTGATTAGGAGCGGGGTGACTCCAGGTGATCGAGTCGGAATTTATCTTCAAAAGTCACCAGCCGCCATCATCAGCATATTTGGAGTTCTCAAGACGGGCGCCTGCTATGTTCCGGTCGATGCAAACGCGCCTGGACCGCGCTTGTTAGAAATTGCGCGGCAATGTGAGTTCCGCGCCTTGATTACCAGCTCCACTTTATCGGATAAGCTCCGCAGCACATTAAACGAAGAGTGGCCCATGTCGGCGATCTTCTTTGTAGATAAGCTCGGCGACATAGCAGCGTTGGCCACCCAAGCGTTCAGCTTTGCCGAAGCGCTTCCGAGCCAATCCGTTGAACCACCTTCAGTGAAAATGATCAGTCATGATCTCGCTTACGTTCTTTTTACTTCTGGATCGACGGGGACTCCCAAGGGAGTGATGCTTTCGCATCTTAACGCACTGACTTTCGTAAACTGGGGGTTCGAGACGTTTGCCATAACGGCCCAGGATCGTCTCTCGAACCATGCTCCGTTCAATTTCGACCTTTCGGTTTTTGACATCTTCGTCGCGGTTAAAGCTGGCGCGGCAATTTCGCTCGTGCCCGAGGGACTTTCAGTTTTTCCGGTGCAACTCTCGTCCTTCATCCAAAATCAACGAATCACAGTTTGGTATTCCGTTCCTATGGTGCTGACCCTCTTGCAATCACGCGGGAAAATCGAGGAGCGCGACCTGAGCGCGCTTCGATTGATCCTTTTCGCCGGAGAGGTCTTTCCGACCAAACACCTGCGGGCATTGATGCAAGCACTTCCTCATCCGCGGTATGCGAACCTTTATGGACCTACGGAGACGAACGTGTGTGCATATTACGAGGTGGAGCCGATTGCGGCAGGAGAATCCAAGCCCATTCCCATCGGTAGAGCTTGTGCCAATACAGATCTAATCGCCATCGACGCTAATGGCGGAAAAATCACAGCGCCTGGAACGGAGGGACTTCTTTATGCTCGAGGTTCCATAGTGATGCAAGGCTACTATGGACGGCCAAAAGAAACTGCGGCCTGTTTTATCCGCAATCCATTTGCTGTCGGCCGCGAAGAAAGTCTTTACTGCACTGGCGATTGGGTGACGATCGATGAGAAGGGGCAGTTCTTGTTAATCGGACGCAAAGATCACATGATTAAAACTCGCGGCTACCGCGTCGAACTGGGCGAAATCGAATCGGTGATGGTGGCGCATCCGGCGGTGGATGAGGCCGTGGCTTTGGCCATTCCAGACGAAGCGATCGGAAACGCCATCCATGCGGTTGTGACGACTAATAGTAATAATCCGCTGAGTTCGGCGGAGTTGAAGCGACACTGTGGGGAGAAATTGCCCCCTTACATGGTGCCCGAATCAATCGAGTTTTGTGACACGCTGCCGAGAACCGGCAACGGCAAGATTGATCGACAGCGACTGCTTCGCAAAAGGACCACGCCAGCGCCGTAAATACGAAGTGGCGGCGTATTGATTTGGGCAGTCGTTGCGTTCTCTTCTTTATCCGGGCATTTGTTGGATTTGACCGATCCTGAGATTTGCGGTAAGGCTTTGTCCCTCGTCGCGCTTTTCTCGAACCGATAAGAGTTCGGAGCAGAAAACGCCAACAATAGTTATCGTATGATGTCTTTCTGGAATCAAAAAAAGGTAGTAGTGACAGGCGGGTACGGATTTATCGGCTCCCATCTTGTAGAACGGCTGCTCGAAGCGGGCGCCAACGTGAAAGTTGCTGATTTTGCCCCCGGCGAAAACGCAAAGCGCAACTTAAAAGCTGTCGAGCGTGACATTGAGTTTCAAGGCGCTGATTTAGCCGATCCGAAAGCGTGCGCGGAAATCTGCCGCAGAGCCGATATCATTATGCACCTTGCGGCAAAAATACGTGGCGTTGGCTATAATGTGAAGCACCACGGGGAAATGTTTTTTTCCAACGCGCTGATGAATTTGCACATGATGGAAGCGGCACGTTTGGCCTCGGTGGATCGGTTCCTGTGTATCAGTACGGTTGGGGTCTATCCCAAGGATTGTGAAGTCCCCACTCCCGAGGAGGACGGCTTCAAAGGAGAGCCGGAGGCAAGCGGATTTGGATATGGCTGGTCAAAGCGTTTAGCTGAAGTCCAAGCCCGATGTTACAAGGACGAGTATGGAATGAAGATTGCCATCGTTCGGCCGTACAACGTTTACGGTCCTCGCATGGACTTCAATCCCGAGACTGCTCCGGTGGTTCCATCCCAAATCAGGAAGGTGCTTGAGGCCAAAGACATGATTACAGTCTGGGGTAGCGGAGAGCAGACGCGATCATTCACATACGTTTCGGATGAAGTTGACGGGATGATGCTTGCCGTTGAGAAGCATCCGGAGGCGGATCCTCTAAACATCGGGACGAGTGAGGAAATTAAGATCAAGGATCTCGTTCACCTGATTGTGCGGTTGTCAGGCAAAAAGATCCAGATAGAGTTTGATAGCACTAAACCGTCAGGCGCGGACAGACGTTGTCCTGACATTTCTAAAGCGGAGCGCCTGATTGGATATAAGCCAAAGGTGCGGATGGAGGAAGGACTTAAAAAAACGATGAATTGGTATCTTCAAAGTACGGGGGCATCTCAGTGAGTGCGACTGTCAAACAACCTATGCGAGTGGCGGGCTTCGATCTCAAGTATTCCGACGAAGAAGCCCGGTCAATCATGGCCGGGTTTGAAAAAATCCTTCGGACGGGATTCATCAGCATGGGAAAAAATGTAGAGGAGTTCGAAAAACAATGGGCAAAGTACTGTGGGACCAAGTACGCTTTGGGTACCAGCAACGGCACCTGTTCGATCGAACTGATTCTGCGATCCATTGGTGTTAAAGGCGGAACGGTTGTGGTTCCAAGCCATACCTTTATCGCCAGTGCGGCAGCCTCAATCCATGCGGGAGCCAAAGTAATTTTTGTCGACTGCCTGCGAGAAACGTTTCAAATGAATCCCAAGGACTTGCGCCGCAAAATCCGGCCGGATACCAAGGCGGTGTTGCTGGTCCATATGAGCGGAATCATTTCTCCCCATCTTGAAGAAATTCGCGACATTTGCCGTGAACATGACGTTGCTTTGATCGAGGACGCTGCGCACGCGCATGGCGCGACCATTGATGGCAAGAAAGCCGGTTCGCTCGGGCGGGCGGCTTCGTTCTCATTCTTCTCGACGAAGGTTCTCACTACCGGGGAAGGTGGAATGATCACGACGGACGACGACAAACTCTATGAGACTGCTCGGGCACTTCGTGATCATGGCCGATTTGGGCCCGAGCCAAATTTGCACGATGAAATTGGCAACAATTGGAGACCGGGCGAATTCAACGCCATTCTTGGCTTGGAGCAAATGCGTCAAGTAGAGAAGCTCCTGCAGAAGCGCCGGCACATCGCCCATAGCTACGATGAGAAGCTCACAGAAAGGAAGATTCCCGGGATCAAGTTAATTAACGTCCCCTCGAACATTCAATCGGCCTATTACAAGTATGTGTTGTATTTCGAGCCGCCAGTCGAACGAGAAAAGTTAAAGCAGAAGATGAAACAAGAATACGGTGTATCTCTGCCTGGGGAGCTTTACAACCGCAGTTGTCATTCACAACCGGTGTTTGCCAAGCACCCGGAATTTATTATCCCGCAACCTGAACAAAGCTTTCTGGAGACAAATTACGTCGTTTCAAATCATTTTTGCCTGCCGCTTTATTTCGACCTGACCGACGACCAAATTGAGTACGTCGTTGATTCTCTCGACAGAGCGGTGCGATCGTTTTAGCCGCTTTCGTAAATGACGAGTTTCTCCATTGCGATGGTTGCCGCTTGTCCCTTTCCGGCGAACCATGGCACTCCTGCGGCGATTCGAGAGATGTCTGAAGAACTGGCGCGGCGAGGACACGCTGTTCGCGTAGTCACGTATCCACTTAGTCACGACATTCCAGTCACAGGCGTGGAGATCGATCGCGTTGGCCACGTAGGTTCCAATCGCGAGGTCACCGTGGGACCAAGTTATCAGCGCCTCGGTTTCGACGCGCTAATGGTTTTCAAGCTGATTAAGGTTGTCCGAACGCACAACATAGAAGTGATTCATGCTCACAATTATGAAGGAGCACTTATCGGAGGTTTCGTCAGCAAGTTGACTGGAGTGCCGGTAATTTACAACGCGATCAATACAATGATCGGTGAACTGGCTTCATTTAACTTTATCCGCCCACGAGCTCTAGCGATGAGATTAGCCAAAGTTCTCGATTACTTCGTGCCGAGGCTGGCAGATTTTATTATCGCCGATACAGAGGAATTGCGATTGTTCCTCATCGATCAGGGTATCGATCCGAAGCGAGCGGTTACAATTCACTCCGGAGTCCGACCTGAAATGTTCGAAGGCGGTAACGGCGCTCATGTGCGGGATCGTTTCGCAACCGACGGCGGACCTCTCATAATTTATACGGGCACATTTGATGAGTTCCAAGGTGTTGATTATCTGATGGACGCTTTCAAGATTGTCCACGATCACAGGCCCAACGCCAGCTTGCTGCTGGTAGGTAGTACGATTAATCCCGCGCACCAGGCGAAGTACGAGAAAATGGCGGTCGATCTTGGATTTGCTTCACGATTTGCGATCACGTCGTGTACTCTGGATGAACTCCGAGACTTTTTGACCGCAGCAGACATTGCTGTGGTTCCGCGACCCGATTCCGCCGGAATTCCTACAAAGCTTCTGAATTATATGGCGGCCGGAAATGCTATCGTGAGTTTTAAACAGTCTGCAACGATTCTTCAGCATTTGGAAACAGCATTTCTGGTTGATTCACCAACTGCGGGAGATCTGGCGAAAGGTATCGTAACTGTTCTCGACGACTCAGCATTGGCGCGTCAACTTCGTACTAATGTGAAGAGCTTCGTGATGGGGCGGTTTGATTGGCCCAGTATCGCCGCGAAACTGGAAGGTATCTACGGCACCCTGATCGCAAAATCTCGCTCAGGTGCGGGTCCGATTAATTCAGACAAGCCGAATATTGGCTTGCCCCTTCAGACAAGAAGCGAGAGTTGATTGTTTTTGTGAGATCATTTTTTACGGGCAAATGAAAAGTCCAAGAGTCATGATTGTCGGGTTGGATGCCGCCACTTGGGATTTGGCGAGGCCTTGGGTCGCAGAAGGGCATATGCCCAATCTCGCTAGGTTGATGAGAGAAGGGACATCAGGTAAATTTGAATCAGTCTTTCCTCCAATAACCCCGCCAGCTTGGACTTCTTTTACGACTGGGAAGAATCCAGGGAAACATGGAATCTTTCATTTTCTGGAAGCTAAGCCGGACAGCTATGCACTGAGTTATACAAATGGCAGCAACCGCCGCACCCGGACAGTTTGGAAAATACTCAATGACGCTGGCGTTACGACCGGTATAGCAAATATCCCGTTTACCTATCCGCCAGAACATCTGAAGGGGTACCAAATCTCCGGCATGGATACGCCTTCCGAAAAGAGTCCCTTTGTATATCCACTGGAGCTTCGAGAAGAGCTCGAGAAGGCAGCTGGCAATCCGTTGCACCTTGACATTCGTTTTCTGGGATTCATGACTAACGACCAGCGTCGGTACGGCGTTCTCGAAGAAATGCGTCAGATCGACGAGCAATGGACCCGAGTAGGACTGCACCTTCTCCAACATCGCGTCCAGGATGTCATGATGTTCGTATTCATGTCTATCGACACCGTACAACATTACTTCTGGCAGTTCATGGATGAAACCCATTTTCTTCATGATCCGGCAGCCAAGTCCAAGTTTGGCAATGCCGTCCGTGATGTTTATGTCCGGCTCGACGCGGCGCTCGGTAAATTCCTCGAGTACGCAGGACCTGACACGTCGGTTTTTATCGTTTCCGATCACGGAGGAGGTCCAGTTTCTGATCGGACCATCTATTTGAATAGGTATCTAGCCCAAATTGGGTTGCTTCATTACCGCAAGAACACTGACAGTTCTTTGCAAAAGGCGGCACGAGCGGTGATCCGAACCGTCTATAACGTGCTAAGAGATAATCTAAGTTCGCGACAGAAGATTTGGCTTGCAGATCTTATGCCAGCTCTTCGGGACAAGGCTGAAACATCTTATACCTCGTTTACAGAAATTGACTGGTCTCGAACCAAGGCTTTTTGTAGTGAGGTTCTCGCTTCCCCACCGAGTATTTGGATCAATGTTAAGGGCCAAAGGCCAGAAGGTATTGTCGAGCCTGCTGACTATGAGAAGGTACGCAACGAAGTCATCACAAGGCTAGGTGAGCTAAGGGATCCCCGAACGGGTGAACCCGTGCTCAAGCGAGTGCTCAAACGCGAAGAGGTGTTCCACGGGCCCTTCGCTTCTGAGGCCGCAGACCTCATCTTGGACTGGTGGGAAACAAGCGAGTTTTCTACCAGCCCGAGCTTTCCCGATCAGATACATGAACCAGCCGTGATTGTGACTGAGAAACGTCCTACCAAAGGTTCCGAATGGGGGGGCACTCATCGATTGCATGGCATCCTCGTAGCCAAGGGTCCACACTTTAACACGAATGCCGAAATTTCTGGTGCACGCCTCATCGACTTTGCACCGACACTTCTTTACTTGCTTGGACAGCGTGTGCCACGCGATATGGACGGAAAAGTGCTTTCAGATCTATTCAAACCTGAGTATCTCCAATCTCATCCGGTTGTTTACGATGATCAAAGCGAAGATCAGCAGACACCGAAACATGGTGGCGATTATTCCGAGGAAGAAGCAGCCCAAGTTGAAGAACGGCTCAAAGCACTCGGCTATATTGAATAACCGGCTGGGTCCGGATTCTTTGCAACTGGGATGGTCTTCCCTGTGTATTGTGTTTGCCTTCTAGACCCATCTCTTAGTTACTCCCGGTAATTCGCTCAACAATGCGCGTATTATCGCGGGATGCCGATTAAGGATCTTTCCCTCCCGGGATTAAGTGCGCTAACGCCCGCTCCTAGCCAGTGCGGACTTCATCTTAGCGCATTTGCGCTCTGGCTACTTTTCTGCTGCGGCTTGGATTAATGTGGAGCGGCAAACGACAAATCGAACGGCGTTGATCCCACTCCCGGGATCGTTCGAAAGACGGTCTGACTAGCGAGGTCAATCACCGACACCGTCGTGTCTCTCGAGTTGCAGACAAATAGTTGTGTTGCGCCCGGATTCACAACTGAAAAAAACGGCCCGGTACCGACCGTGAGCGTTTTCGCGACCCTATGCGTGCCGGTGCTGATGATCGAGACGCTGCGGGACGATCCATTAGACACATAGGCCCAGCCGTTATCAGGCGTAATGGCCACCTGCCACGGACTGTGGCCAACTGGAATCGTCGCAATTACGGAAAGCGTCGCATTGCTGATCACAGAAACAGTGCCGTCTCCTACGTTGGTCACGTAAATCTCTTTTCCGGCTGGCGCGATAGCGATGCCCCTTGGGGCTCGTCCCACAGCAACATTGCTGATCACAGTCCGGCTAGCCGTGTCAATCACGGAGACAGATGCACCGTCATAGTCGGTCACAAAGAGACGGTCACCAGCCGATGTGAGCGCGAGCCGGCGAGGGCCCGCCGGTGTCGGGATATTGCTCACAACGACGTATGTTGAGTTGTCGATCACATTTATCATGTTCGCGGTCGCATTCGCCACATAAGTGAATAGCCCATCCGGGCTGACAACCACGTCTTTGCACCCGTTGCCGCCAACGGCTACGTGCGTAATCACCGTATCGCTGTTCGTGTCCACCACGGCGACGTCTCCGGAAGATTTATGGACAACGAATAGGCGTCCTCCATCTGGAGTGACCGTGCTCTCCTGCGGGCCTACCCCAACTGTAACAGTGTGCGTTACGATCCGATTAGCCGTATCGATTACCGACACTGTAGCGTCGCGAGTATTAGAAACATAAGCCTTCTGTCCGTTCGGGGTCATCGCGATGCGGATCGGACTTCTGCCCACAGGGATTTGAGTGACGACCTGGTCGGTCGCAGAGTCGATCACAGCGACGGCATTAGAATCGCTTGTCACAACGAAGAGTTGCGGCGCCGGCACGCTCTGGCCCTCGGTAATTGTGACCGTCTGATTGGCCGCCACTCCAGGAACCGTATCCACGGCACCGCTTGGCCAGGTGACCTGCAGATCGCCCTGTGTGGCCTGCCCCAAACCAAAATGAAGCGGTTCACTGCTTTGGGAGTACAACACTCCGCCACCGCCGCCATCATATTGCCTAAACTGAGTTAGATTGGGATTAGTTGCAGTTAGTTTGACCTTAGCTCCGATGCCGTTCCGATTGCTCTGAGTACCCACCAGCTTGATTTTGAGCCACTGATTCGTGTTGCCTGGATGCGTATTGCGATATAGCCGGTGGATGCCTTTCGCTGCGCCGCCGCTGTCTTCCGTGCCAACGCCGTTTTTAATCATCAGATCAAGGAAACCGTCGTCGTCATAATCTGCCCAGGAAGCGCCCTTGTGGGCAGACGTGTTGTCATGCAATTCCAAACCCTCCTGTGCAGCCACATTGGTGAATGTGCCGTTGCCGTTGTTGTGAAAAAGATAGCAGGGGTTGTTGTCCGGATTATTTCCGCTATTGGTCACGAATAAATCGAGGTAGCCGTCGTTGTCGTAGTCGCCCCAAATGGCCGCCCACGTGTTGGCATTTATCGCTACGCCGGCTTGATCGGTGACTTCAGTAAACGTTCCATCACCATTGTTTCTATACAGGCTGGTCTTGGTCGAGCCATCAGTCGGGATCGACCCGGCCTCACCGCGGGCGATAAACACATCGATATTGCCGTCGTTGTTGTAATCTCCCCACGCAATGCCTCTGCCGATCGTTCGCACGGGCAGCCCGGCGCT
>DASTMV010000062.1:0-7924 GCA_035713885.1 Candidatus Udaeobacter sp.
GCGACATCGGGAGCGAGTCGCCAATGCGTCGTGACCTGACGGCCATCGAGCAGACCACTTTGTGCGAATGGATAGATGCCACCGCAAACCGATGCGATGCGGCGTGTGTGCGGCGCCTGGCTCGCGAGCCATGCCGAAAGCGAAGTCATTGTTCCGCCCTCCTGTAATCTGCTCCCGCCCGGAACGATGATGGTGTCGAATTCGCGCGTGCTGTGAATGGTTTGTCGCGCGGTAAAAATAACGCCCGATTGCGAGACGAACGTTTTTCCATTCACTCCAACCACAACCAGTTCGTAGTCGCACTCAATTTCTGCGTCCGCGGCCACGCTCCGCGCAGCCGTGAATGCCTCCAATGGTCCCGTTAGGTCGAGGGTTCGCACGCCATCGAATCCGATAAAAGCGATGGTTCGGCATGCGGTCTTTCGCTCGCGCGCGGCCCTCTCCGGCGAAGAAGAAAGAATTTTGTTCATATCACTAACGCCGGAAAACCGACAAAAACGGCTCACAAAAAAACACTTTCCCGATGGAATTAACTTGGGAGGAATCGTACAGTTCCATCTCGGGAAGACATGAAAGCGACAATGCCGGCTATAGCCAACGGACACGCTGTCGCGCAACCTGTGCCGACAACGGCAGACGCAACTGCGACTTTGAGCGACGCGGAGTTACTAGGCGCGATGATTCCCGAAGTCTACGAGCAACTGCGTAACCTGGCGCAAAACTACCTTCGTGGTGAGCGCGTCAATCACACGCTGCAAGCTACTGCATTAGTGCATGAGGCTTATCTGCGTCTGCGCGAGCAGCGCAAGGTCGATTGGCAGAACCGCGCGCAATTTCTCGGCATCGCCGCGCAAATGATGCGGCGGGTGTTGAAGAATTACGCAAGCGCGCGCACAGCAGTGAAACGCGGCGGCGAGGATCAGCTTCGTCTTACCCTGGACGAAGCAATTGAGTTCTACCATCGCTCCGACATTGATATCGCCGCCGTTGATGAAGTGTTAGATGAACTCGAGAAGCTCGATCCGCGGCAGGCCCAAATCGTGGAGCTGCGTTTTTTTGGTGGCCTAACGATTGAAGAGATAGCAAACGTCTTGCAGATCTCTCCAGCGACCGTTAAGCGCGAATGGTCAACCGCAAAACTCTGGCTCCAGCACGAGCTGTCTGACGCGCAATTTTAAATCCTCTCACTATGGCTCCACATCAATGGCAACAACTTAAAGAGATTTTGGGCGAAGCGCTCGAACACGAGGGGGAGGATAGGACAACCTTTGTTGCGCAGAAGTGCGGCACGGACACGACACTGCGCTACGAAGTTGAAAAGTACCTCAAGAATTCCGGTCAGACTTTTGAAGCGTGCGCGGAGAAGATTCGCGAGACCATTCTCAATAAACTTCCGTCAGAACGAATTGGTCATCGCCTTGGCGCCTACCGAATTGTGCAGGAAATCGGGCGTGGCGGAATGGGCACAGTTTTTCTCGCGGCCCGCGCCGATGGGCAGTTCGAAAAGCAGGTTGCGATCAAGCTGCTGAAACGCGGCACCGATACCGATGAAATCGTGCGGCGCTTCCGGGGCGAACGACAAATTCTCGCCAAGCTCGAACATCAAAGTATCGCCCGGTTGCTTGACGCGGGAACAACGGATGATGGACTGCCCTATTTCGTAATGGAGTATGTCTCGGGTAAGCCGATCACGACTTTTATTCGCGAACACGGGCTGACAATCACACAACGGCTCGAGTTATTCCTCAAAGTTTGCGCCGCGGTCGAGCATGCGCATCACGATCACGTTGTCCACCGCGACCTGAAGCCGAGTAACATCCTTGTCACCGCCGACGGTGAACCAAAGCTACTCGATTTCGGCATCGCCAAGTTACTCGAGCCGGGGGACAACGGCCTTGAAATTACGGCGACCAATCAGCAACGATTTACGCCAACATGTGTTTCACCGGAGCAAACGCGCGGCGAGCCAGTCACAATCGCGAGTGATATCTACGCACTCGGCGCGCTACTCTACGAAGTGCTGACAGAAAAAGCACCGCATCAGTTTTCTACGGCCCGCCCATCGTCGGAGGAGCTGGCGCGTATTGTGTGCGAGAAGGAACCTTTAAAGCCGAGCCTGGTTGTTTCTGATCGCGACAAGAAACGTCAGCTCGAAGGCGATTTGGACAACATTACTTTGTATGCGTTGCGCAAAGAACCGCAGCGCCGCTATGCCTCCGTCGGTGACTTTGCTGAAGATATCACACGTTACCTGACGGCGCGTCCGATAGCGGCAAGGCCGGGCACGACCGTTTACCGGGCACAACGCTTCTTCAAGCGGAATAAGAGCTTTGGTTGGCAGCTCGTGGCTTTCATGATTCTTGCCGCCGTGGCAGCATTATTTTTCGTTAGTCCGCAGTTACGTCCCCTTCGGCAATCGTTGTTTTCATCGGACCGTCAGTCATCGGCGCCGGTGAATGACAAGAGTATTGCCGTATTGCCATTCGACAGTCTTAACACGGAAAAGGAAAACAGTTACTTTGTTGATGGTGTACAGGATAACATCCTGACTGACCTGGCGAAGGTTTCTGACTTAAAGGTAATCAGCCGCTCTGCTGTCGAACATTACAGGGGAGCAGTTAAGGATCCGCGAGAAATAGGGCATGCTCTCAACGTCGCGAACGTCCTGGAAGGCACCGTGCATAAGTCGGGCGACCGCGTCCGCGTCAACGTTCGTTTGATTGATACACGAACAGACACGCAGATCTGGTCGGAGGGTTACGAGCGCACGGTCGATGACTTGTTTGCTCTGCAAAGTGAACTAGCCCAGTCCATCGTTGGCCAGTTAAGAGCGACCCTCTCGCCCGGGGAGAAAGCAGCGATTGAACGGCGGCCGACGGAGGACATGCAGGCCTATGATCTGTTCCTGAGAGCTCGCGCGCTGACGAGCAAGGTTAACGACGAGGGAGGCAAGAGCAGGAAGGAAGCGATCACGCTGTTGGACGCCGCCATTGCGCGGGACCCGAACTTTACGCTCGCCTATTGTCTCAGCGTCGACGCCCATATTATTCTTTATCGCTACGTCGAACATACACCTGCTCACCTTGAGGCGGCAAAGGAGGCAGCTGACAAGGCGTTGCAATTGGCACCTAACTTGGGCGAAGCGCATCTGGCTAAGGCGCGTTATTTCTATCACGGACTGCGCGATTACGTGAGTGCACAACGCGAGCTGGACCTGGCTGCGCCGACTTCCAGCGGAGATGCTGAGTTTCTAACCTTGTCATCGGTTACAGAACGGCGCCTGGGCCGATGGAAGGACGCGGTGCGTGATGGGGAACGGTCGGTGGCTTTAAATCCGCGGGACTCAATTTACGTTGGTGTGTTAATGGAAAGCTATCGGGCGCTGAGAGATTACGCCAAGCTGGACGAGGTAGGTGATAGAGCTATTGCGCGGTTACCGAAAGAATTGACCGGGCCTATTTGGGCGCGCAAAGTCGACGGAGCTCTCGGATCCGGTCAGCTCGATAAAGCCAGGGCTACAATTGAAGCCACGCCGAACGAGGTCTCGTGGAAGTCTGGCATGTTTGCTGTGATCGCCCTCTATCAACGCCAGTATGCAGAAGCTCTGCGATTGTTCGAGGCGGCGAGAGAAGATGTTTCGTCGCAATTAGCCAACGCGGTCATGGAAGGAGAGACTCAACGCTGGCTCGGTGACGAGAATAAATCGCGCCTGGCATTCGAGCGGGCTCGGGATTTCGGACTAGCCGGACTGCGCGAACGACCTAACGATCCAATCATATCGGGTGAGTTGGCCAAGGCGTACGCCGGGTTACGCCAGAAAGAAGAAGCAGTGTCTCTTGCCAGACGAATGGTGGAGTTAATTCCGATTTCACAAGATAGTGTTGATGGAGCCAACTGTATCGGCAGCCTGGCAGAGGTCTACGCGTTGATCGGCGATCCTGCGGCGGCAATAAGCGAACTGGCCAAGGTCGTGGGCGTTCCTAACGGACCTCTCTACGGTGACCTGCTCTACAATCCGGTATGGGACGAATTGCGCAAGGACGCGCGGTTTGAGAAGGTGCTGACGCGGGCAACAGCTCCACCGGACTACGAGTAACCACATCGCGAGAACGCGCAGGAAAGAAAAGAGGCAGCGATTCCAGCCGCTGCCTCTTCCTTACCTAACTAACTGACAGAGAAACCTAGAACTTCTTGGTTAACTCAAGGTAGAGAAACCGTCCGACGTTATCGTAGATTGCGCCGGGAAAATCATTCGCATTGTTGGCCGCGAAGGCTCCCAGTTGGACCGGCGGATCCTGACCGAACACATTGTTGCACCCAATAGTGAATGTCGTGTTGTTGAGCAGGTTCTTCCAGCACGGCATCGAGTAGTTGGCTGTCTGGCCGGTTTCGACTGCCTTGCCATCTTTGCCGCGGACAATCTCCTTGGCATCCTTTGAATAACCCGCGACCGGCTGCGGTTCTACCGGAGCGACAAAGGTGAGTGTGTAGGAACCTTGGACATCAAAGAACCACGTGCCGTTTACCCAGTGATCCTTATTTCCGTCCGGAGTTGGTGCTCCGGAGAAGAGATGTTCATGGAATCCGCTCAAGTAATGAACGGTTCCTATTATATCGAATCCGTTCCAAGCCCAGTCCAGTCGCGAGATACCTCGCCATTTAAGCCAGCCATCGCCAAGTGTGCCTTGGTCAGCCGAATTGCCGGAAACTTCCGTGCCTTTCGACAAGGTCGTCGCCTGAAAGATGAAGGAATCCAGATAGGTCGCCTCAGTCAGCCAGGTAAAGGTGCCGAAGGGTGTTTGCCTCTGGTATTGCAGCCCCATGTCGATACCCCGGGCATTTTGGCGGCCGGCATTTTGGAACTCATCAATGACAGCATTGATAGTGATGCCATCGGGATCGAGAAGAACCATTTCTCCCGGTAGCAGGTGACCAGCTTCAAAACGTTGCACGACTTCCTGCGCGGCAGGAGCAGTGACGACTCCACGCCGTTCGATACCCCACAAGTCAACCGACAAGGTCAAGCCCGGAACATATTTCGGCGTGTAAACAACGCCGGCGCTGAGCGCCCGCGAGTCTTCCGGCTGCAAGTCAGGGTTACTTGAAGTAATGGTGGTGGTTTCCTGATCCGCGACACCCATAAAGTTTGTCGGAAGAAGGCCTGTAGTTGGCGACGCGAATAACTCGAAGAGAGAGGGCTCACGGAAACCTTCGCCCCATGTGCTTCGAATCGTTAGCTGATCGTCGAAAGGTTGCCAGCGCACTCCGAACTTCGGAACGAGAACATTTGTGTCGTTATTCCGGAATGCTTCGAAACGGGCGGCCGCGGTAAACTCCAGGGAATGAAAGCCGGGAACCGAATTCTCCGGACTGAATATCGGCACATCCGTCTCGCCATAGAACGCATAATCTTTGCGTCCGGCGTGAGTAATGGCCGTTTTTGACGAGCCAATCACATCCCCGGTTAAATTTTCCTCATCGGGATCCTGGACAATGTTTTCACGACGGAACTGACCGCCGAAGGCGAAACCAACGCCACCTGCCGGCAGCTTGAATAGTTCCGTTGTATAAACATTCATGTCGACGGTTGCGAGCTTCGATAGCTGAACGTCCTTGGGATGAATACTCGCGAAGTCTACGGTCGCGGCATTTGAAGGAATCGGGACGCGAAAATCTCCGAATGGATTGAAGGGAATGGTTGTGCCGATAAAATCCGCGGAAGCGGGATCAAAGATAGAATCGGCACCATTGAGAATGCGCTTAAAGCGGTTCACTGAAACCAGGGTGCCTTTTTCTGTGTCCTTGACCTGGCTATAGCGAAAGCCGGCATCGTAACCCCAGTTCCCATCAAACAGTTTGTCTCCTTTGACTCCGATGGTGCCGAGAAAGGCATCCACATCACTATCGACCTTACGATTGCCAAACTCAGCCAGCCGCGCGCGAGTGCCACCCGAGATGATTTGTTCAAATGGGTTGAAGGGATTAAACGCATCGGTTGGCAATCCGGTTTCGGCAAACGTTGGAGTGTTAGGTGGAGTTACTCCTCCTGGCAGCGGAGTCGTGGGTGGGATGGCGAGTGTCTGCTGGCCTTTAGTCTGAAATGAACCAGTAGCTGAAGGAGCGAGTTCGTTGTGAGTCTTTGAGTTCTCATACAGCATATCCCCATAAATAACGAGCTGGTCTCCGCACACCTTGTGGCTAAAGGCCGTATATCCACCGTAGCGTTCAGACGATGGAAACATCCCCTGCACGGCACCGAAGTTAAACGTCACAGCGCGGCCTCCAGTGTAGGTATAAGCGGAAGCCGGGGCGAGACCATCTGTGCCAAATGGAGCATGAGCAAAGAAAACATCTCCGGGACCCGTGCCCGCAGGAGGTGTGCCTCCAGCGGCGACGACTGACTCAAAGGTGACTTGAAGATTCTCCGGACTTGCATTCGAGCTTTGAAAGGGCGGGTGATTTGAGTTACCGCGGTCTTTGGCAAATATCGAATTTCGATGATAATAATTCAGAGCACCGGTCACCTGAGTTTTGTCATCACCAATGCCAAATAGAACCTCGGCATCAAAGAGACTGTTGTCCTTGTCCAGAGTATTCCCATATTCAACACTTGTTTCGACACCGCGGTATTCTTTGTAGAGCTTGATGTTGACGACACCAGCAACTGCGTCTGCCCCATAGGTGCTCGAGGCGCCATCCTTCAATACTTCGATGCTCTCGATCGCAGCGCGCGGGATGGAATTGAGGTCGATAAACGAAAACGTTCCGCTCTGGCCTACCGGAAATGGTGCAGCGCGCCGTCCATCGATAAGAACGAGCGTGGCGCTCGGATCAAAGCCGCGTAGCGAAATGGAAGAGGCTCCCGGGGTAAAGCCGGTGTTGTTATTCGACAGTGGAACCCCGTTGGCGTTGGCGACGGGCAGGTTCTTGAGCAAAGCCTCCGCACTTCGTTCCCCAGACTTGTTGATCAGGTCGCGATTGATATTCAACACCGGGTTCGGCCCAACTTCTTCGGCCGTCGGAATGTTTGAACCCGTGACGATGACGCGCTCAGCTTCCGCGGTCGCAGCCGCCTGACCAGTTGGTTGCGGTGCCGGTGACGCCATACCAACGGCACCATTCTGCGAGCTGGTCGATGGCCCCGCCGGACTGTAGTCGGCCGGTGTCGGTGACGTGGCTTGTGCCTGAACATGCGCAGTTAAGAGCAGAAGTGCTCCGATCGCGCAAAGGTAACGCGGGAACATTGTCCCGATCTCCATTATTCTAGTCCTAATTGGTTGTTTCTCCATAGGACAAATGCTGCGCATCAAAAGCCGAAGTCCCTAGGCCAAAATCACGACAGTTCTGGCCAGCACGCGCTAACGCGATTACTATTCGTTAGTTACGGCGATTAACCGCGACCGTTAACGCTGACGATGGGGCGACCGGGTTCGATCAACGCGTTAACAAGAAGGTCAGCTATCTGCTCGACCCTCTTTTGGAATTTCAAGCGGTGATTCAGCTCCTGCTCCGTCAGGTTAAAAGGCAGGACGGCGTTTGTCGCCTCAACCAAAGAATCGGCGGTGGCAGCGCGATCGGTGACACGAAATGCGCCAGATTTCTGGCCCTGACCCAGCACTGCGGCAAAGAATCTGGCTTCCGCTGCGAAATAATGTTCCCTTCTCTCGAGCAAGGCGGACCGCAAGTCTCGCAGTACCTCGCCAAGGCTGTCAGCGTAATGCTGAACACTATCGAAACGTAACATCACTCGGAGTATGAGCATGCGCCGGATCTTCGCCGTCGGATGTGCAGGTCCTTCGGCTACTTCTCTTAGCTGGCGGACTACTTCACGAACGATCCGATCGACATGTGACAGCATGAGGTCGCGTTTTGTCGGAAAATGCGAATAGAGTGTCTCCGTCTTTATTCCCACTTCTTTGGCCAG
>DASTMV010000063.1:0-7053 GCA_035713885.1 Candidatus Udaeobacter sp.
CCGCGCAGATGCGGGCCAGGATGGCCGACCCCACCCGGCTGAAGGCCGAAAAAGCGGAGAAAGAGAGGCGAAGCCAGGAGCGACGTGCTCAAACACAGCCCTCACTGGAACAATTGCAGAGCCAAAAACAACGTAAGTTGAAAATGTATAGCGGCGCGGTCTTCCCTGCGCCTGAAACCAATCAACCAACTCCCTCCTCTACCGTAGAGAGCACCGCGCCAAACCCATTGCCGACAGAAGCTGCGTCGGCAACTCCATCGCCTGCGCCGGAGTAAGCCTTAAGCGCGAGTTAAGGCGTTGCCGGAGACTGCGACTTGCGGCTTGCCAAGAAGACGGTGTTTAGCTTATTTTGACTGGCGCTGTGAAAACAACGCGGGTTCCGCCATCTGACGCGGAAAGTCGCGATGCGTCATTCGCATCCACGCGCTGGACAATAGTCCTCGAAGCCGGCGATTCGGCGACGGTTTCCGCTCACGCATTCAATGCGTTGTCAGAACTGTGCCAAATTTATTGGCGCCCGCTGTACTCCTTCTTGCGCAGGCAAGGATATAGCCCCGATGATGCGCGGGATTTGACCCAGGGTTTTTTCGCCGACCTGATCGAAACTCGCACATATGCGCGCGCCGATCGCGAAAAGGGACGGTTTCGTTCGTTTCTACTCGGCACGCTGAAACATTTCGTCGCTGACGTGCGTGATCATAAACGGGCTTTGAAACGCGGCGGCGGAATGATTCTCCAGAACTTGGACGACAAAGTTACTGCCGAGGCAGAGGCACAAATTGCCCGGGCAGCTAAATGGCAAGCGGAGGAAGTGTACGACCGTGAGTGGGCATCGTTACTGTTGCGCCAGGCGCTGGATCGACTCTCGGAAGAGTGCGCCCTCGCTGGCAAGACAGACCTTCTCAACCATTTGATGCCGTATATTTCAGCGACTGAGGAATCGACAATCCCCTATGAAGAGATGGCGCAGCGAGCGCATCGGCCAGTCGTGACTTTGCGTAGCGACGTCGCCCGATTGCGCAAGCGCTATCGCGCAATACTACGCGAAGTAGTGCGCGACACGGTCTTCGAAGCTGCAGATGTCGACGAAGAATTACGATACTTATGCCGCGTCTTAACCTCACGCTGACCTAACAAATACAGCCTGTCCTTTCAGCGATCTCAACTTGTCTGGCCTAGGCAGTGACTCGAGTAAGCGAACCTGTTGTTCCCTTCAAAATTCCCAAACTTCCTTGCCACACCGGGCAAGAATTTTCGAAGGAAGTGAATGAACGGCCAGAAATGAGTTCTCAATAAGGAGAAGTCACGGAAGGCCAAAACAATAAAAGGAATTAGTTTAATGAAAACTGAAAATCCGCTAACTAAACTCATGCTCCTACTGCTCGCGGTGTTACCGACCCTTGGTCTACCTGTTGCGCAAGCCGATCTCCTTCCTGGTGCCAGCATCGGCTTCGCTCCGATCGGTTTGACCATGAATCAGACTGCACGCCTCAGCTTGGCTAACATTGGCGTACCAAATGGTATAATTATCACTTGGCGCTTTATGGACGCCAGCGGCACTGTCGTCACAAAGCCACAGGAGCAACTCTTCCTTCCGTTCGGCAAGATCGTTTCGGTTGATTTCAAGCGGTCCGCAGATCCGCTGTCCAAAACGGATCCTGCCGCGCAGTTGCGAGCCGAGGTGCGCGCCCAGGTCGACATTCTTACCCCGAATGTGTCGAGCGAAAGCGTGCGTCGAAGCTTGGAAGTGTTCAACAACGATAACGGCGCGACCACTATCTGCGTTGGCAGTGAGGCCCAATAAACAAAGCAAGCCACTAAAAAGAAACTAACTAGTTCACAATCTGCCGTCACGCCTGGCCCAAGGCGTGGCGGCTTTTTGTTGTTAACAGACACAATCGTCATCGCGGAACCTCTCGTCTCTCTTGAGACGTAAAATCATGATGGCGTCTGAAGCCCAGGGGCCCAGGCCGGCCTGGATCCTCTTAAACTTTTCAAAATTATCTGCAACGCCGGGAAGAAATTCTCGAAGGAAACAGTAATCAAGAAGGGAGTTTAAAAATGAAAGCTTTTATCGTTTACGACTTAGACTCAAAAATGCCAGTTGCTGTTGGCGAACAAGTCAGCGCCGAAACTGCGCGATTTTGCGCAAGCGCCGTAACCGGAATTTTCCATGCAAACCTGTTCGCGGAAGAAATTGATTTAGGAGAGAAATTATCCACGTCGGACTCGGATAGCGTAGCCAATGCATAAAGACTGGGCTGCGTCCATTTCGACCGACCGGCCGAGGGCATGGTTTTGTTCTCGACATCGTTTGCCAGTGGAATTATAAAAGCTGTTGCCTTCAAGTAACTTAAGGGATGTGCGCGGAGGTTAGAAAGGAAATTGAACTCAAGGCGGCACAATCGTTGCCTCGGTTGCGCCTGACCGATCTCTCCGATTAGCACTAAAGAATGCAATCCCCCTCACAGCAGATTCTAACTTGTCCGACCTGTGGCAGGGCGCTTGAGCAAACATTCGGTGGCAAGGCCGGCTGCATGTTTTGTTTGTTGCGCGCTGGAATCGGCAACGATGAAGAAGTGGCCCAGGATTCGACGGACGAATCGTTTGAGAACGACACGCACTTTGGAATTTATGAGATAGATCGGCATGAGGATGGAAGTCCTTACGAGCTTGGCCGCGGAGCGATGGGCGTAACCTATCGCGCCACCGACACGACGCTGAAGCGCAAAGTCGCGCTTAAAATTATCAAAGTCGATGTGGGTAAACGAAGCCTCGAGGCTCGTGAACGTTTTATGCGCGAAGCCCGCGCTGCTGCCGCTTTGCGTCACGAGAACATTGCCACCGTCTATCAGTTCGGAATTCGCGAGGAGACGGGACAATATTTTTACGCGATGGAATTGATCGAGGGCGAGACTCTCGAGGAGCGCGTTCGCCGCGCGGGGCCGCTTGATACGCGAACAACGATTCAGATCGGCCAGCAAGTCACCTCCGCATTAGCCGCCGCGGAAAAGCACGGGTTGGTCCACCGCGATTTAAAGCCCGCAAACCTTATGCTCGTCTCCGGCGACGACGAAACTGCGGGCGCAGATCGGCCTCTACCCAGCGCAGCAACACAGAATCGTGGCCGGAAAACCACTACGCTACTTGCCGTTGCCGCTTCGCTGCGTCACGGCGTCCATCGAAAACATGAAAAACTGCAGGTGAAAATAATCGATTTCGGTCTGGCCAAGGCTCTTAACACCGAAACCGATCCACAGTCGCTCACTCACGAAAGATTTGTTGGCACGCCGGCATTCGCCAGCCCGGAACAATTTGAACACTCCACGCTCGACGTGCGCTCCGACATCTACTCGTTAGGCGAAACGCTTTGGTTCGCGCTCACTGGAAAAACCCCATTTGCAGGTCGCAGCGTGGATGAGATTCACCGGGCCCAGCAATCAAATGTAATTCCAGTTGAACAACTGAAAGCAGCGCACGTTCCGTCTCGCCTTAAATTGCTGCTTAAATTAATGCTCGCCCTCCAGCCGGCGTGTCGTCCTAGCCCAAAGGAATTGACTGCGCTCCTGCAGCGCTGCTCACCAGAAGCAGGTCAACTCAGACGCAAGCGCTTCACCCTGGCGGTGGCAGCGCTGCTGATTCTAGGTGCCTCTGCATCCTTTATGTGGCTTTCGCTGCGTACCCAAAATCCAATTTTGAATCTGGGAGCGTCTGGCAAGAGCATCGCAGTGCTTCCGTTTGAAAACTTAAGCCCGGATCCTAATAACATTTATTTCGCCGACGGCGTGCAGGATGAAGTTCTAACGCGACTGGCCAGCGTAGCCGATCTAAAGGTAATTAACCGCACTTCGGTGATGCAATACAAGAGCGGAACTGCGCGAGATCTCCACAAGATCGGCCAGCAACTAGGTGTGGCGCGGGTGGTGGAGGGAAGCGTTCAGCGAGCGGGGAATCGGGTGCGGGTCAACGCTCAATTGATCGATGTCTCGAGCAATCGGGCCCTCTGGGGGCAGACCTACGATCGCGAACTTGCTGATGTTTTCGCGATTCAAAGCGAGATCGCAACTTCAATTGCCCATCAATTGCAAGCTAACCTTTCGCCGCGCGAAAAGATTGCGATCGAGCAGGCGCCCACAAACAACATCGGTGCCTTCGAGCTTTACGCTCGAGCCAAGAACCTTCTTGCAAGCAGGAATGCGAAAGCAAATTTGCTCGAGGCGGCTGATCTGCTCAATCAGGCTGTAACGCGCGATCCATCATTTTTTAAAGCGTATTGCCTGCTAGCTTCCACGCACGACCGCATTTATTTTTTCGGTGACGACCATACCCCAGCGCGTCTGGCATTAGCTGAAGCGTCCATCCAAGCGGCATTCCGCCTCAAGCCGAATGCGGGTGAGACACATTTGGCGCGTGCGCAAAATCTTTACCGAGGTTACCTGGACTATGACGGCGCTTTGGCGGAATTGGAAGTCGCTGCCAAAACGTTACCTAACGACTCAGGTGTTTTTGCGCTGAAGGGCTACATTGAGCGTCGCCAGGGCAAACAACAAGAGGCTGTGCGTAGCCTGGAGCGCGCCATTGATCTGGATCCGCGCGATAGCTTCATGCTGCAACAGATTGCGCTTAGTTATCGTCATCTACGCCGTTTCGCTGAGCAAAAATCGGCTTTGGATCGCGCGCTGGCTATCGAGCCGAACGATATGGATACCAAACTCGAGCGGGCAGCCGTGGATTTTTATTGGAAAGCTGATCCGCGCCCGTTGCATCAAATGGTCGATTCGATTCGCGCCGCAGATCCCGCAGCTATCGGCGACATCGCCGAGTATTGGCTTGGTTCCGCTCTGGCTGAACGCGATGTCCCCGCCGCAAAAAGTGCGATGATCGCAGCGGGCGAAAATCCGGCCTTCACGGACGAGGCAGTTACTTTCAGCCGGCTATTCATGGAAGGCGTTATCGCTCGGATGACGAGAGATGACGCCGGAGCGCATGCAGCCTTCGCGGCAGCGCGTGCAGAGCAGCAGAAGGTCATTGAAGCTAACAAAAGCTACGGCCCACCGCTCTGTGTGCTGGGTTTGATCGACGCTGGCCTAGGACGAAAGGAGGAAGCACTGAGAGAGGGGCGACGGGCGGTTGAGCTTCTTCCCGTGGAAAAGGATCCAATCAACGGAATCGCTATGGTCAAATACCTAGCGATCATTGCTGCGTGGGTGGGCGACAAAGAACTAGCCTGCGAACAGCTTGCCATCGCCCTCCGCCCACCGAGCAGACTCACCTATGGCGAATTGAAACTGCTGCCATTCTGGGACCCGTTGCGGGGCGATCCGCGCTTCGAAAAAATTGTTGCTTCTCTTGCACCGCGATAAGCTTATCACGAGTCGCTACTCTCGATCTTTCGGTTCGAAGTCGGACGAGGTCGCCGATTTTCTTGTCGGAAAGATAGCGCAGTTCATTTCTCACGTAGTAAAACGTAGGCCTCCCCCAAAGCGCGCTCGTGGCTTGACATTACGCAGCGTTGAATCGAGCTCTCGAATGTTTAAAGTTGTAAGCCACAGGTTGTCAAGGGCTTGCATTGCGATTTAATTCGTAATTTTCTTGACAAGTTTCGCGCGCACATCGCACAATGTTTTGATGACACATGGACACGCAAAAAAACAGCCGAGAGCTCCTGCAAAGAGAAAAATTATCGGGAAGCTGAGCAAGGTCACCGCTAAGCAGATTGCGCTGCAGACCTCAAAGGGAGTTGTTTGGAAAATCGACGTGATGCCCAATACGAAGGTTAAAGGAACGCTGAGGCGAGGTTTCACAGTCACCGTTGAATTCAGCAAGAAGAACGGGCAGCAAATACCACAAATGCGGCCGTTTCGGCCGGGGAAGTTGGGGAAAGTAATGGGGAAAAGGACCGAACAATCGGGGACAGTGATCGGGTTGACCACTCAGCAGATTACCCTTGATAACGCTCCGGGACCGTGGATCATCAGCCGAACAGACCCAAACACGAATGTGATCAGTGGCACGCTGGTGCTCGGTGCTACAAACGTCAAAATCGACTTCAATTTGCCGCCCGGGCAGCAGGTCAATGCGTGACTCAGGCGAGGTCAGGGGAAGGCGATTGGACAAAAACTGTCGCAATTCAGACTGGCGAACGCGAATACATTCCAGGCGGCGGGCAATGTTAGAGATGTAGTAACATGAACAAGCGGAATGGCGCGCGTGACGACGTTCATGACCGCGCACGCGGGCTTGAACGTACCCAGACCATTGATCTTGGAACCGGTTCGGGCTTCATAAGAGCACCGCTTCTACAGCCCGCAATCAAAAACGGACGATTACCTCGCCATGCCCTGCAAGCGTTGCCGGTGTCAGCAATGCCGTATCTGTGGGCCGTTGATCTGCAGCGTAGGGCTAGTGCCAATTCGTACATCTTCGACAAAGAAAGTCGCAGCGCGGGGTACGAGGTTCTTACCCACTCTCAAGCCCACAGCGGGCGCAAAGGAAATTCGACATGATCATATCCGTCATAAATCACAGCAGCGGTCTAATTAAGGACGAAGAACTTGGTTTCGCAATTCGGGCGATCAATCGCCAGATTGCGGAGGACTTTGAACCCTATTGGAGCTTCGGAGCCACATTGCGGCTTGAGGGCCGGAGCCGAAAACGACCGAAGAAGCAAATTCTCGCTGATATGCGTGGCGAGGCCGTCATATACGTGTGGGACGAAGCGGATCAAGATGCGCTCGGCTACCATAATAGGAACAATCGCGGCATCCCATACGGGTTCGTGTTTGCTGAACTCTCGGCTAAGTTGGGAGAGTGCTGGACAGTTACGCTCTCGCACGAAGCGTTAGAGATGCTGGCCGACCCCGAGAATAATCTTTATGTACTTGGATCGCATCCGGAAAGGCCAAATCTCAACGTGTTCTATTGGTACGAAATGTGCGATCCCGTCCAGGCCGAAACGTACGAGATCGATCAGATCGAAGTATCGAACTTTGTGTTGCCTCTTTACTTCACGAGCAGCGAAGAAAGAGGCGGGCGCAATGATTTTTTAAGCCG
>DASTMV010000064.1:0-10611 GCA_035713885.1 Candidatus Udaeobacter sp.
CTCGACGTCCATGGTTCGAGTCGCCGTATCCACTTTGTATGTCGAGCGCGCGATGGTGCCGGTGAGTGGCCTGGCGCAGGATTCCACGCGGATGTCGACCGGGTCGCCAACGTGGGTGCGAGACACGTACGAAACCGAAACGGGTATCGTGAGGCGTAACCGATCATTTTGGGAGAGCCGCACGAGCGGAAGCGCTTGCGTGCTGGAGGAAACGCCAGCTTGAATCAGTGCGCCGGGATCGGCGTAGCGCCTTGTGATTACACCGGTGAAAGGCGCGACAATGCGGCTGTACTTTTGCATCGTTTTCAACTTGGAAATCTCCGCCAGCGAAACGTCAACTTCAGCCTTTGCTCCCGCAAGCGCCGAAGCCGAAGTGCGATCTTTTTCAATCGCAACGTCCAATTCCTGCTGAGCAATGAGATTCGGTTGGGCTTTATCCACCGCTGCCAGGCGGGTGTAGACCAGATGCGCTTCTTCGTAGGCGGCCTGGGCGCGCGAAACTTCTTGTTCGTTGCGCGTTAGGGCGGCGGTTTCGCGTTGGATGTCGTCTGCAAGCTCGGGCACTTCGATGTTTGCGAGCAATTGGCCGGCGTTAACGCGATCGCCAATATCAACGGAGATATTTTCAAGGTAGCCTGCGACTTTCGCGTGCAAATCGATTTCCTGATAGGGGCGCAGTTCTGCGCTGCAGACGATATTTTCAACCAAATCCTCTCGAGTAACCGCACAAACTGCAACTTGCGGCACAGCTATTGCGACGACGCCGGGCCTCGCATGGCCGGTCGTCGCGCGCCAGACTGGTATTACAATCAAGGCGCCCAACAGTACGCACGCGACACGCCAATCCAATCGCCGAAAAAGTGCGGGCAAGCCGAATTGTTGCGGCGATGTTGATGACTCGCTGGAGAGGGGATTGTTCGGGGGTTCAGTGCTCATGATGCTTTCCGTTGCTCTTGTTCGATGGCGCGCTGGTGAGCGGGAGTTCGACACGAAAGATGCTGCCCTGGCCGGGTGTGCTGGCCGCTTCGACGCGACCGTGATGGGCGGCGCAAATGGATCTGACAATCGAGAGCCCGAGGCCCGCACCGCCCAATTCGCGCGAACGCGCTTCATCGACGCGATAAAATCGTTCGAAAACGCGTGGCAAAGATTCCGCGGGAATGCCCATGCCGTTATCGGTTACTTCGAGAAGAGCTTTGCCGTCGTGAGTGCGTACGTTCAAACCGACGGCTCCGCCCTGGGGCGTATATTTGATGGCGTTGTCGAGAAGGTTCACGACGACTTGCTTCATCCTCGCGCGATCGCCCTCGACCCAAACATCGTTCGCGGCGGCGCAGGTGATTTTGATGTTCTTGTCCTCGCCAAGCAGCGACATCTGGTCAGTTGTCGACGACGCCAGTTTTCCTAAATCGAACTTGACCAGTTCGGCCTGGGCTTCGCCTGCATCGAGCCGTGAAATCGCGAAGAGTCCTTCGACAATGTTTACGAGCCGCTCGACTTCCTCCAAAGCGCTGCCCAATCGTTCCCGCATTTCCGGCGCGAGGCTGGGTTCCTGGACGAAGGTTTCGAGTTCTCCGCGGAGGACAGTCAGCGGTGTGCGCAATTCGTGCGAAGCGTCGGCCATGAACCGGCGTGAATGTTGAAACGCTTGCTCAAGCCGTTGAATCATGTGATTGAGCGTTATGGACAGGCGTTCCAATTCATCGCCGGTGTTCGCGACGGGCAACCGCTGGCCGAGGTTGTGCGAGCCAATTCGTTCTGCGGTAGCTGCGATTTTGTCGACCGGAGTTAACGCGCGCCTAATCAGCAAGTAACCGCCGCCGACAGCGAGCGCACCCACGATTGGCAGTCCGGCGATCAAGAAGATGAGCCACTGCCGAAGGTCTTGCTGGACTTCGTCCAAGAGCGCGCCAGTTTCGACCAGGTAGCGCTCTCCTCCCTGCACTGCAACAGCATGGCTGGTCAGTAACATTTCGCGGCGATTACCGAGGGAAACGCGCCGCACGGTTTCCGCACCGGAAGGCCAATTTGCTGGCGGCAGCGTGGAAGGCGAAAAGGTCAGGCTCGCTGGCGCGCTCGAAAGATAAAGCACTTCCCCATTCTCGCGGGACACACGGACAAATCGATCATTGAGACCCGGGGCATAACGTGCCTCAATTTCGCTACCGGCATTTGATATCTGCGACTTCTTGCTCTCCTCCGTCACCAACTGCGCGATTTGTCTCGCGCGGCGTAATTGGGATTCTTTGACTGCGGCGACAAGATAGCGCTCGAGTGCCACGTAAGCCGCGGTGCCAAGCAATATAAACCCACCTGCCAGCAGACCGGCGTACCAGACGATCAATTGAAACTTGAAAGAGCGTGTGTTCAAGCGGGAATTTCCTCGCCAATCAAATATCCCGCTCCACGCACCGTGCGGATCAGTTTTGTCGGGAAAGGATCGTCCACTTTGCTTCGGAGGTGGCGAACATACACGTCGACGATATTCGTCAACCCTTCGAAGCTCTCGTCCCAAACGTGTTCGATAATCATTGTTCGCGAGAGAACGCGGCCGGCGTGAGACGCGAGATATTCCAACAATGCATATTCTTTGGACGTCAGATCAATTCGCCTGCCGGCTCGCCGAACTTGCTGACCAAGGCGATCGAGTTCGAGATCGCCAACCCGGAGGACATTGTTTCGCGTCGAAGGTTGACGCCGCAGGAGAGCTCTGACACGCACCTTCAATTCAGCAAATGCAAAAGGTTTGGTCAGGTAATCGTCGGCGCCGGCTTCGAAGTTTTCGACTTTATCGGACGTCGCGTCTCGCGCGGTCAAAACGAGCACTGCGGCATTTCCGCCTTTTCGCCGAAAGCGTTTCAGCAACTCCGTGCCGCTCAGGCCGGGCAGCATCAGGTCCAGAATAATCAAATCGTAATCGACGCTAGAGGCCATCTCCCAGCCGGTCGAGCCGTCGTAGGCCACGTCCACAGCCAACCGTTCGGCCCGCAGGCCGCGGGCAACGAAATCGGCTACCTTTCGTTCGTCTTCTATCAACAAAAGTCGCATGTCTGGCTAAGCGTTAGACGTAGCATACGCCGGTTTTGTTAAACCACTCTGAAACCAAAATTAAATTCCTTTCAGAAACATTGAGGCAGGAGAGTTCGGTGGTAAAACCTTACTTATATGAAACCATACCATGCCTTTGCTTTGCTCTCGGGCATTGTTTTTCTTGCGGGATGCGCCTCTTTTCAGAACGGCCTCGTTTTGGATGCCGTAGGACCGACTCCCAACGGGAACCGGATCCCGGGTCCGAACGGGGTGCTCGTGGTCTATTCGGCCTTTGATCAGCATGCGCATTTCAGCGGCAGCCCGTATCGCCGTTATCACACGGATTACAAAATCTTCACTGAAGAGGGCAAGCTTCTGGAGGCAATTCACAATGATGTCGGGGGCGTAACCCAGGATCCCAAACAGATAGAACTCGAGTCGGGGCGATATCGCATCGTGGCTCGCGCAAACGGCTACGGTTGGGTCACGGTTCCGGTTGTCATCGTTGCGCACCGCTTCACCACAGTCCATCTGGAGGGTGGCACTCGATGGCCGCAGGATGACGCGCCGGCAAGCAGCTCCGTTCGGTTTCCCGACGGCCGAATTGCAGGTTGGCGAGCCAGCCAGTAGTACCCGCGTAAAAATCGCAACTCTAGTACGGAGCGGCATGAGGTCCATGAACGGGGACGCGTGCCGGTGGGATAGACGAAAGCGGCAGAGGACAGCCGCACTCCAAGACGCTGTCGCGAGGGATCGCACGCGACTCTTTCCGCGAGGTCTTGGAGTGCGGCTGTCCTCTGCCGCTTTCAACTCCCCTCGTTGGCAGTCAGAGTAACAGAACTCCGCCTCCTTACGTCGGCGGCTACGATTCCTAACAAACGATCGGCCGGTTTCTGCCGTTCTTTCCTTCAGCGCGAGTTTGCTCCATACTGATTCGCGAGGCCGAGTGTCACGGTCCCTTGATGAATATTATCCATGCCGCAAAAGATTTGAACGCAGACAGGCGCAAGGTTTGCCTTGCCATAGGCTTTTTCGACGGCGTGCATTTGGGGCATCAACAGATCATTCGCCAAACGATTGCCGATGCGCGTCAGCACGAGGGGATTGCGCTGGTTATCACTTTCGATTGTCACCCCAACAGTGTCGTTGCCCCCACTCGCGTGCCGCCGCTGATTTATTCGCTCCCGCAAAAGCTTAGAGCGATAGAATCACTCGGCGCACATACGTTGTTATTGATTCACTTTGATAAGGCTTTCAGCGAGCAACCGGGTGAAGCTTTTGTTCGAGCACTTGTCCGCGACCTTGATGGAATACAGAGTCTCTGCGTTGGCGCGAATTTTGTTTTCGGCCACAAACGCGGCGGCAATGTCGAGTTGTTGAAGAAATTGGGCCAGGAACTGAAATTTACGGTGCATGGGATGGCGGCTGTATCACTGGACGGCGATCCGGTCAGCAGCACGCGAATTCGGGAAGCCATTTCCGCTGGAGACCTGGACGCAGCGAGCCAAATGTTGGGCCGCGCTTATTCATTGGCAGGCACCGTTATTCGCGGGGATCGGCTCGGACACAAAATCGGTTTTCCGACTGCGAACCTGGACGCAAGCGGCAGGGCTTTGCCGCCGAATGGAGTTTATGCGGTTCATGCGGAGATTTTTGGAACAACTGAACCGTCATCCTATCGCGGTGTTTTGAACATCGGCGTCCGCCCGACCGTGGGAGACAAAAATCCACAAAGGCGGATTGAGGTTCATCTGCTGGACTTTCACGAAGAGTTATACGAGAAAGAAATTGAGCTGACTTTTGTGGAAAAACTCAGGGATGAACGGAAATTTGGATCGCTGGAGGCGTTGCGGGAACAAATCGAGCGGGATATCCGCGAGGCGCAAGCGCGATTTTAGGAAGTTACCATCCAAATTTTTAGTCTCGGGGTGTGGAATTATTACAGCGATGTAATGGGCGGATTGAACGCATTTTCTGGTTTTCGTGTCCATCGCCCAGTAATATTTCAAAACGAATGAATACTGGAATCAGCGCGATAAATGAGGCGGTTCAGGAGGCAGGGGCCTTTGTGCGCCCTCTATTCAGCGAGATAGGGAAAGTGATTGTTGGTCAGACGTATTTGGTCGAGCGGCTCGTGATCGGTCTGCTGGCTAATGGGCATGTATTGCTTGAAGGCGTGCCCGGATTGGCAAAGACGCTTTCCGTAAAATCACTGGCCAATTGTTTGAGCGTAAAATTTTCACGGCTCCAATTCACGCCCGACATGTTGCCTGCGGACGTTATTGGCACACAGATTTACAATCCGCAGTCTGGGGCTTTCACGACACGGAAAGGCCCAATCTTCGCGAATCTTGTGTTGGCGGACGAAATCAATCGCGCGCCCGCGAAGGTCCAAAGTGCTCTTCTGGAAGCGATGCAGGAAAAGCAAGTGACGATTGGCGACACGACCTTCAAACTCGAAGAACCGTTTTTAGTTCTCGCGACGCAAAATCCGATTGAGCAAGAAGGAACTTATCCTCTTCCCGAAGCGCAGGTCGATCGCTTCATGCTGAAATTGAAAATCGGCTATCCTTCCCGGGCGGAAGAACGGCAGATTCTGGACCTTATGGCGAAAACTTCAGGCACTCCCGCCAGCACACCGGTCGTCGACCCGAAACAAATTCTCAATGCTCGCCAGGTCATCAATGACATTTATGTCGATGACAAGGTGAAGGATTACATCGTGGACCTGGTCTGCGCGACGCGCGATCCCGAAGCGCACAAAATCCAACTGAAAGAATTTATCCAATTAGGCGCATCCCCGCGCGCGACCATTTCGCTCACGCTCGCCGCCAAGGCATACGCCTTTCTCAAAGGTCGCGGCTACGTTACCCCGCAAGACGTAAAAAGCATCGGCATGGACGTGCTTCGCCATCGCGTCGCTATTACCTACGAAGCCGAAGCCGAAGAAAAGACGAGCGAAACCATTATTCAGAAGATTTTTGATGAGTTACCGGTGCCGTGATGGATATATCGCTGAAGAAGGTTGTCCGTAATCTCTTTCGTGCCCAAGTGATTCCAATAGCATGATTCCGCGCGAAATTCTCAAAAAAATCCGCCAGATCGAGCTGCGCACAAATCGGCTCGTTAGCGAAACTCTCGCGGGTCAGTACCACAGCGTGTTCAAGGGGCAGGGGATGAATTTCGATGAAGTGCGCGAGTATCAGCCGGGCGATGAGGTTCGCACCATTGACTGGAACGTGACGGCGCGAATGAATCATCCATTCGTCAAAAAATTCGTCGAAGAACGTGAACTGACATTGATGCTGGTCGTGGATGTCAGCGGCTCGGGATTGTTCGGTTCGAGCGAGCAATCCAAACGCGAACTCGCCGCGGAAATTGCGTCCGTTCTGGCGTTTTCCGCTATTCGGAACAATGACAAAGTCGGTCTCATCTTGTTTAGTGATGAGGTCGAGAAATTTATTCCGCCGCGCAAAGGACGTCGGCATGTGCTGCGGGTCATTCGCGAAGTATTGTTTTTTGAACCGAAACGGCGCGGAACCGATTTGAACGGAGCATTGGAATTTATGCTGCGTGTCACGCCGCACAAAGCGATCGCAGTTATCATTTCTGATTTCATTGGCTCACCCGCAGTCGGGGGCAAACGGTCCGGAAAATTGCGTCCGCAAATGATGTTGTTGGAATCGCTGGCGCAGGCTTCGTTCACGATGTTGCGCCAGGCGAATCGGCGGCATGATGTCGTCGCTGTTCAGATCGCAGACCGTTACGAGTTGGAATTGCCGGCCCTTGGCCGGTTGGTATTGAATGATGCCGAGACCGGCGAAGTGGTCGAAGTGAATACCGGAGACGAACGCAAGCGCGCAGCATTCGCACAGCGCCAGGCCCGCGCCCAATCTGAGACGGCAAGGCTGTTTCGTTCGGCGGGGATTGACGCAATTCAGTTGCGAACGGATCGTCCTTACGGTGTGGAACTGAGCCGATTTTTTGAAACGCGCGAGCGACGGAGGCTTCACGGATAACATGAGTCTAGAGTCTAAAGTCCAAGGTCTAAAGTTTGAGGAAACGGCGCGCTGGGGACAGCAGGCCCTACCGCTCTACAGTCCAATTTAGATGGCGGCGACGAATCTCATTCCAGTCAGTAGTTCATCGGCGGCATCTACCAATGCGCTGCGTGATATCAAACCGCCGGTGGAGATTCCGACGGGTTGGTTGTGGGCCTTTTGGGTGGCTGGCGCACTGATATTGGCGACGCTCGGATATTTCGCGTGGCGATACTGGCAAAAGCGGCGGGCGCAAATGGCGATTGTTCCAATCATTCCACCGCACGTTCGGGCGAAGCAAAAATTGCAGGAAGCCCTCGGATTGCTTGGCCAACCACGCGAATTTTGCATCATGGTATCCGATACGATTCGTTATTATCTCGAAGAGCGATTTACTTTTCGCGCGCCCGAGCGGACTACAGACGAGTTCCTGTATGAATTGAGACAGACGGAGTTGCTGACGCCTGACCAGAAAGAGAGTCTCGGCGAATTCCTGAAGCGTTGTGACCTCGTCAAATTTGCGCGCTATGAGCCAGGCGAACCGGAACTGCGCGACCTGCACGATTCTGCATTGCGCCTCGTCGAAGAGACTGAACCCATGCCGGAGCCAACCACCACGGAATCCGTTCACGCATCACGTCCCGCGCCTGCGGGACATCACGTTCCCGAATGACTTTCGCTCATCCATATTTGTTGCTGCTCTTGTTGCTGCTGCCGCTGGTGGCATGGCTGCGCGGAAAACGCGGTCGGCCGCCGGCATTCGTCTATTCATCAACTCAGCTTGTCCGGGGAATTCTCAATATCACCAAGGCGCGCTCCGGTGGATTTTTGACATCGCTTCGCTGGCTGACGCTGGCGCTTTGCATAGTTGCACTTGCGCAACCCCGATTGACAAAAAGCGAAACGAAAGTAACGGCGAGCGGCGTGGATATTGTCGTCGCGATTGATATGTCCGGCAGCATGCAGTCCGAGGATTTTGAAATTAATGGCGAGCCTGCGAACCGACTCGTAATGGCCAAGGATGTATTGAAGAAATTTATCGAAAAAAGACCAAGCGATCGGATTGGTTTGATCGCTTTCGCTACGCAAGCGTACATCGCTGCGCCGATGACGCTGGATCACGATTTTCTGTTGAAGAATCTTGAGCGCCTGCAAATTGGAACGATTGATGAAAGCCAGACTGCAATTGGCTCGGGCCTCAGCACGGCAATCAATCGGCTGCGCGATCTCAAATCCAAGAGCAAAATTGTCATCCTCATGACCGACGGGCAGAATAATGCCGGCAAGATTGAACCAATGACAGCCGCCGAAGCTGCGCAGACGTTGAATGTGAAGGTTTATACGATTGGCGTCGGAACTCGCGGCATGGGCAAAGTACCGGTTTTCATGGGTGGCCGGAAGGTCGGTTACCGGCCACAACCGGTGGACATCGATGAAGATACCCTTCAGAAAATTGCGAATATGACCAAGGGCAAATATTATCGGGCTGATAACAGCGAGAAGTTCAAGAGCATTTACGCCGAAATCGACAAGCTTGAGAAAACCGAGGCGGAAGTGAAAAAATTCGCGCATCATCAGGAACTATTTGCCTGGTTGATTTCTCCCGGCCTTGCGTTGCTGTTGTTGGAAACACTTTTGCGACATACTGTTTTCAGGAGGTTGCCGTGAAAAGGGATTGGAGTATTGGAGTGGTGGAGTCGTGGAGTGATGCTGAAACTGTTAAAACAGTTGAATTGGGGTCCGGGCGCTGGCCCACCCCGCTAAAGCAGGGTGTTAATGAGATGCGGTTTGTGTTTCTCGACAAGGCCGCGACTCTTGATGGACATGGAGTTCTTTCGTGTGTTTCGAGTATTTCGTGGTTAATTCCTAAATGAGATTCGCGAACCCACATATCCTTTGGTTTCTGTTGGTTATTCCGCCAGCGATGATCGCGTTTTTCTGGTGGTCATGGCGCACGCGGCAGCGCTTGATGATGCAATTCATCCAGGCGCGATTGTTGCCGGGGCTGACGGTCGGTATTTCGCCGACGCGGCAAAAGATTCGGCTGACGTGCCTCATTGTTGGAGTTGCTTGTTTTTTAATTGCGCTCGCGCGGCCGCAGCTGGGTTTTGATTGGGAAGAAGTGAAGCAGCGCGGACTGGACGTCATTGTCGCAATTGATACGTCCAAGAGCATGCTAGCGGAGGACATCGCGCCGAATCGATTGAAGCGCGCAAAACTGGCGGCGCTCGATTTGATGCAGCAGGCGAAATCAGACCGGCTCGCATTGATTGCTTTTGCTGGAGGCGCCTTCTTGCAATGTCCGCTGACGATCGATGACTCCGCGTTTCGGCAAAGCGTTGATACCCTGGATGTGAATGTCATTCCACAAGGTGGAACAGCGATTGCCGAAGCGATTGACACAGCAACCGCCTCATTTCGCGAAGGCGATAATCATAAGGCCTTGGTTCTTTTCACCGACGGTGAAGACCAGGATTCGGGAGCGGTCGAGGCCGCAAAACGCGCTGGCGAGGCAGGGATTCACATTTACACGATTGGGATCGGTTCAACCGAGGGCGAGTTGCTGCGGATTACCGATGCGAAAGGTCGGACGGATTATGTTCGAGATGACCAGGGCAATGTCGTGAAATCGCATTTGAACGAATCGCTTTTACGCGAAATTGCGGGCGCGACGCCGGGCGGCTTTTACCTGCCATTGCGCGGCGCAAAGACTATGGAGACGCTTTACGAAAAAGGAATCGGCACGTTGCCAAAATCCGAAACGAGCGAGAAACTGGTCCGGCGTTATCACGAGCGCTATCACTGGCCTTTGGCGGCCGGAATGTTATTCTTGTTGATCGAAATGCTGTTCCCGGAACGAAAACGCGAGCGATCGAGAGCAACGGTTGGCGCGCCAGGAAAGGCTGGATTGCGCGAAGCGGTTGCTGTGCTGGCGTTATTGGCGGTGGCGTCAAACGCATTGGGTTCTCCGGCCGGTGCCTTGCGTGAATACAAAGACGGCAAATACGACAATGCGTTAAAGGACTATCAGAAGGCGCTCGAGAAAAAGAAGGATGATCCGCGCCTTCATTTCAATGCGGGCGCGGCCGCTTACAAGAGCAAGAATTTTGAGGAAGCGGCCAAACAATTCGATGAGGCGCTGAATTCGCCCGACCTGAAGATGCTTCAACAGTCCTACTACAATCGTGGCAACGCGCGATATTATTTGGGCGAATCAAATCCTGACCCTTCCAAGAAAACGGAGACCTGGGAAGAAGCGGTTAAAGATTTTGACAGCGCGATGCAGCTCTCGAAGCAGCTCAACACACCTGATGCCGATGCCAAATTCAATTATGAGTTCGTGAAGAAGAGGCTCGAGGAACTCAAGCAACAGCAGCAACAACAGAAAAACGACAAGAACGACCAAAACAAAGACGACCAGAATAAGGACCAACAACAGCAACAAAATAAGCAGGACCAGGACAAGAAAGATCAGGATAAAAAGGATCAGCAGAACAAAGATCAGGAAAATAAACAGGACCAGGCGCAGCAGAATAAAGAT